>DYSN01000379.1 GCA_020718205.1 Draconibacterium orientale | reverse complement strand
GAGTGGCCGATGGCGGCACGATCAAGCTTGCCGCAGGTTGCTTTAAGCTCGACAAGACCCTGTATATTCAACGATCGCTCAAAATCCAGGGTGCGGGTATGAAGGCAAGTACAATAGAAATGCGGGGTTTGCCTGATGCATCGCTGATTGATGCATCAGGCAGTATCAATATCTCGTTTTCTGACCTGCATTTTTTAACGACAAGCGATCAATGTTCCTCAATACTATTACATGTGTCCAGTTTTTCCATAAGCAAATGCCATTTTGAGATGCCGCATACAAAAACAACGCGGGAGGCTGGTAAAAATCTATGGTGCCTGCTCATCATTTACTCTGGACGGGGAACTGTAAAAGATTCTAAATTCGATGGTCATTGTATGAGCATAATGGCTGGTGGCCGAAACAGTGATGTCGAATTGATAAATAATACATGCAGGAGCGACGACGGCGGGATTTTTATTCTTAATCAGGCAAAGGCCCGGATATCTGGAAATAATATCAGTAAGTATCGTATAGAAGGAATTTTAGTCAAAGATTTCAGCGCAACCGTAACCGTAACAGACAATACTTGCGAAGGAGCTCACAACGAAGCAGTAGGAATCTCTATTATGGATGGTAATGCGGAGGTACATCTGACGGGCAATACTTGTCGGAAAAATGATTGTGGTATCGGCCTTGATGGGGTTCAGGGAACAGTCAGCGAGAACTTTTGCAATGAAAACATGACATGCGGAATAGAGATTGGCATTAACTCTGCCATGACTGTAGAGAAGAATACATGCTGCAACAACAAGGGACATGGTATTGGTTTTTTTGAAAACGGCAGTGGCACGGTAATCAATAATGTATGTGAAGCCAACCATTGGGCAGGTATAGCCGTCCGGCGCAGTGACAATGTGGAAATCGTTGAAAATCAGTGCAATAGGAATCGAAATAACGGAATCGCTATTTTTGAAAACTCGGAGGCAGTTCTCTCCGGCAACCATTGTTCTCATAACAGAAAAAACGGAATTGACATAACAAAAAATTCCCAAGGCACCATAAAGGGCAATATATGCAGGGCCAACGCACGGTGTG
>DYSN01000378.1 GCA_020718205.1 Draconibacterium orientale | reverse complement strand
CGGGAGGCAAAGCGTGACCACAGACAGGCCCGGTACCCGCCGGCCAGATCCCCCTGCCAGGTGATCACCCCTTTCCCCCGCTCGATCTCCCGGCCGCCAAAGGAGGCAATCTCTTCCCGCACCAGGTCTTCCAGGCCGGCGGCGCAGGTGGCGATCAGGGTATATTCCAGTTGGGATTTCATAAAAAATCAAAAAACAGAAATTTTTCACAAGAAGACCGTGAAAATAAAAACAATCGAAAACAAAAACCTATTTACCGTTTACTAAATGTTCTCTTAATAGGATTGTTCTCGCTAAATGGCAGGCAGTGCATATGAAACTTTTTCTCCATCTACCTTCACGTAACCTCGTTTTATCAGCTCTTCAAATACGGCCTTCATGTCAATAACAGAAATATCTTTACCGCATTTTGCATGAATGGTGCTCATCAAAGTTTTTGCAGTTCTTGGCTTCGAGGCCTTTCGCTTAACAAGATCACCCACAGCAACTTTAATCAAACCTTCTACTGAAGAATGTAGTGGAGAATTTTTGTGTTCAATTTCAACAGAATTAACGTTGGAGTCATTTCCATTCGTCTTTATCTGGGCAAAACACGGCATTTCTTCTATTGAAGCTGACCGAAACGAAAAGACCTTCTTTTCCTTCAAATGCTTTATCAGCGCATCAAAGCCTGTATCTTTGGATATGATATGAAAGAAACCCAAAGGATCTACCGTTGTAAGAACTCCAAGATAATAGGCAATATGAAAGTCAAGGGCATTAACTCCCGGGGTTTCCAAAACAATATACTCTGCACGATCCCCAAGCTCCTGCATTGCGAGAACAAGTTCAACAGGGAGTTTTTTATTATTTGGACCTAAAAAAACACGCACTCTAAATTGCTCCCCTTTGAGAAGAGCAAGTGACTTAACCTGAACATTTTCGTAATCAATCAAAACATAATTTAATTTCAATTTAATTCCCCAAGTCAGATTTACAAAATTCTACCACACATAATCATGCTGCTTTTTTCCCACTTTTCAGCATAAAATAAAGCACCGGTACCGCCATGCGGCTGATGAAAAGCGAGGCGATCTCGCC
>DYSN01000377.1 GCA_020718205.1 Draconibacterium orientale | reverse complement strand
AACAGTAGGACTATTTCTTTCTCCGAACCCCTACCCCAGCCAAACCGGCAAGACTGGTGGCCAGCAATATCACACTGGGCGGCACCGGAACGGGTGCAGCCTCAATGCTCAGATGGCAAGCCCAATCCCCCGTTCTGGTATCTGCCGGTTCATCAGGCCAAGTTGAATTTAAACCATTAAAATTCGGATGCGGGCCATATTCAAATACAAATGTAAAATCGGGGATCTGGTCATAAACAAAGCCATCAGCGAGAGTCCCTGTCTTTGGCTTAGCAGCACGCGAATAATTATCAGTTTGAGTCAGGGTAATTATATAATCCCCAGCTCCTAACGAAGCGGTATAGAAGACATCAAAATTGCCATAATCATAGGAAACATTATTAGAAGATGCACTTCCAGTACTATTACCATCATCCTGCATATTCATATAATTGTCATCAGTGTCAGTACTCTTCCAGAGGGTCATTACAGGATCAAACCCCCCATCATCCCAGGATGAGGTAAAAATGGTGACATCACTTGTGGTGCCAAGGGTGAAATCAATCCGTTTCACATCGTTATCATTAACGAAAACCCCACTGTAATCATAATCCATGGATGCAAGCGCCGAATCACCCATGGCCAGTAAAGAGGCGCTAAGCGCCATTGTTGCTACAACCAACTTCTTCATTTTCCATCCTCCTTTTAGTTATTCATCAAGTACAACTTTAGTCTTTGTTACCCCCCACCCATGGTAACACAGGCATCCACACCGAAGCTCCCCGTTCCTTTTAAAGAGCTTTGATTAACAGTATGCTACACCCGTTTATCACAAGTAACAATAAGGGGAAAGTATGATTTTCCAGGTGGTTTCCTCCCTTTTTTTTCATAAAAAAGTATGAGATCACATCCAATGCCATTTAATTCAGACCTCGGCAACAGCAAAACTGTCATTTTGTTAAGTTGTCGAGACCAGAATTTTGTAACCATCTGTAATTATTGTTTTTAATAAATAATAATTACTTGTTTTTGTGACTGTTGTCCAATTTTGTATAGCGACAACCGAAAATTATAACTACTTGATTTTACAATATTTTAATATT
>DYSN01000149.1:1452-6421 GCA_020718205.1 Draconibacterium orientale | reverse complement strand
CTGGCTCGCGGACAAGCCAACTCCATTGCGGTAATTGGAGCCACAGAAAGTGGTGCCATGTGGAATCCCGGAGAATCGCTGTACATGGAAAAATTAGTGGTGGAGAAAAGAGCCCGCTATGTGATCGACATCACCAAATCACCCACCGAAAACCTGAAACGGATTGCCGAAGCTCTCGACCGGAAGGTGAGAGATTTAACGGTATTCGTTCTCGAAAAAGATCGACATCAGGAGTTGATAGCCGAGATTAGAGCATCAGGAGCACGCATTTCGCTCAATACCGATGGCGATGTGATGGGAGCCATTATGGCAGCCATCCCCGGAACCGGAATCGATGTGCTTATGGGAACAGGCGGTACACCCGAAGGTGTTATTGCAGCCTGCGCCGTAAAAGCTCTTGGGGGAGGAATGCAGGCCCGCAGAAATCCACAGTTGGATAGCGAACGCGAAGCCTTGGCTCAAAAGCTCATCAATATCTCCGAAGTGCTTTCGCTCGACGATCTCATCAAATCGGAAGATGCTTTTTTTGCTGCAACGGGCATCACTCAGGGAGGCTCATTTCTCGAAGGAGTGCATTTCGACAGGGGAGGTGTAACCACCCACAGTCTGGCCATCAGGGCATTAACCCAATCGGTTAGATATATCAAGGGTATTCATCAACTCGACAGTCATTTGGAATTTGGAAACAGAAAGAAATAATTCATCAACAGAAGTAATAATTTATAAAATCAGCCTTTCCTCCAACAGTTTCGCACATTGCTGATAAACTGCAAAACCGGAAAGGCCCGAAAACACTGAAGCTATGAAAGAGAAAAAAATATCACCATCGTTGCTTTCGGCCGACTTTGCCAATCTGGAACGCGACATCAGAATGCTGGAAAAAGGCGGAGCACATTTACTTCATGTTGATGTAATGGATGGCCATTTTGTACCCAATCTTACCATTGGTCCGCCGGTGGTGGCAGCCATCAAAAAAGTTTCCACCGTTCCCCTCGATGTCCATTTAATGATTGAAAATCCGGGGCAATATATTGACGATTATGCAAAAGCAGGAGCAGCCTATATCACTGTCCATGTGGAGGCAACTCATCACCTTCACAGGGTTTTGCAGCAAATAAAAGCCCATGGCATCAAGGCGGGAGTTTCTCTCAATCCGCACACTCCGCTTAGTACCATAGAGTATGTTTTGCAGGATTTGGATATGGTTCTCATCATGTCGGTGAATCCGGGTTTTGGCGGACAAAGTTTTATTCCCCAGGCACTTGATAAGGTAAGAGCTCTGAAAAAAATGCTCCAGGACCGGAATCTCAATCAAGTGGAAATTGAAATCGACGGCGGAATAAAGCTCGACAATATCAAAGAAGTATCCGAAGCCGGGGTAGATATATTTGTCTCAGGCTCAGGAATTTTCGGTGCCCCCGATCCCGCAGCTATGATTCAGCGGATGATTGAGGAAGTGGGGTGAAAAGAGTTTGATTAGTGCCAATATTGTATGGTTGACCAAATTTTCTTAGTTAATTTTTTTTAACGGACTTAGCTCCATGTTTCCTTTATAAGTGGCACATTCTGAATGCTTTGTAATTTGGATAATTACTTAGGTTATATACCAATTAAATGAGCTCAGCTCATCATAAGGTAAATATTAAAACGTTAAAGCTAAAGATAAGTGTTAATTCAGCTTTTACTAAATAAAAAGCCAATTGATGGGCTTATTTTCCCGCTAACTATATTATCTTTGGTTCCCTAACTAAAGATAAACCAAATCGATGCAGGGAAAACAACTACGACAATTGGAAGCTGAACTCTGGAGAGCTGCCGATCAACTAAGGGCAAACAGCAAACTAACTGCTTCCGAATACTCTATGCCGGTATTGGGACTTATTTTTTTACGACATGCCTACAATCGCTTTAGAAAAGTAAAAATAGAAGTTGAGAAAGATTTGCCAGTTCATCCACAACGAGGAGTCCGGCCCTTAACAAAAAACGATTTTTTAGAGCGAAACGCCATGTTTCTGCCGCGGCAGGCTCAATTCGATTATTTAGTCTCCCTTCCCGAGAATGAGGATATTGGCGAAGCCATAGACAATGCAATGCGACTTATTGAAGATGAGTACGATAATTTGAAGGGCGTACTTCCACGGAACTTTTCTGTCTTTAGCAGAGATTTGCTCAGAGAGCTGATTCGGATTTTCAACAAGGAGGTTTTACAAAAGGCAGAGGGCGATTTATTCGGAAAGATTTACGAGTATTTTCTGGGAAAATTTGCCATGACGGGCGCCCAGGAAGGAGGCGAATTTTTTACACCCATGAGTTTGGTACAAACCATTGTAAATGTAATAGAACCCGACCATGGTATTGTGTTCGACCCCGCTTGCGGCAGCGCAGGTATGTTTGTGCAAACCGGATATTTTATTGAAAGCGAAGGACTTAAACCTGCTGAGAAAGTTACTTTCTATGGCCAGGAAAAGGCAGAACTCAATACCAAGCTTGCCAAGATGAACCTTACCGTGCACGGACTGGAAGGCAACATACAGGAAGGCAACACTTTTTACGAAGACAAACACAACCTTGTTGGTGGTGCCGATTTTGTAATGGCAAATCCCCCTTTTAATGTCGATGGTGTGGATAAAGCCAAAGATGCTGTAAAGAAAGATCCACGATTGATGTTGGAAGGCCAGGTGAACATGCCGAAAAACGACAATGCCAATTATTTATGGATTCAGTATTTCTACAACTACCTCAAACCAACAGGCAGATCGGGTTTTGTAATGGCATCATCTGCCAGCGATGCCGGGCATAGCGAAAAAGACATTCGTGAAAAATTGGTAAAAACCGGTGCCGTAGATGTGATGATGGCCATAGGCAACAATTTTTTCTATACCCGTTCATTGCCTTGCACCCTTTGGTTTTTTGACAGAGCAAAAGAAAAAGATGCAGTAAGAAGCGATAAAGTACTCATGCTCGATGCCCGTAAAATTTACCGCAAAGTAACGAGCAAAGTGAACGATTTTAGTCCCGAACAATTGCAAAATCTTATTTGTATTGTTAACCTGTACAGAGGCAATAACCAAAAGTTTGAAAACACTATAAAAAACTATTTGGAAACTTCTGCCGGCTTAGCCAAAGAAACAGCAGATGCAACCACCCAACTGCAAAAGCAATTGCAGAAAATATTGAAAACAGTAAGCGACTTTGCGACTCATTATGCCAAAGAAAACAATGAAGCCCAAGCCTTTGCAGATGCCCTGAACATTGAAGAAGCAGCAACCATTTATGAACAACAAAACAAGCTAATAGCAGTTTCGGGAAAAGCGAAACCTGATATTTATATTTTAGAAAGCATTGCCCAATTGTGCAAAGCCCTCCGCAAACCACAAGACAAACTTATTAAGCAATTATTGGATGCCATAAGCACAGCAGCTAAGGCATACCAACTCAGCAAAAACAAGGAGTGGAAAGAGCTTGGGCTGAAAGAACATCTCGACCAATTGAAAGCCCTGCAACAACAGCTCAGCGGTAACCCCGATGAAGAAGAGCCCGGCTTGCTGCACGAAACAGAATATTTTTACAAACAAGCCCATTGGCTCACCAGCCGTTTCCCCCAGAGCGTTTATACCGATGTGGAAGGATTGTGTAAAGTGGTGAGCCAAAAAGAAATAGAAGCCAAAGACTGGAGCTTAAGCCCCGGCAGATACGTTGGCGTTGACACAGCAACCGACGACGATTTTGATTACGAAGAGCGCCTGACCGAAATACATATTGAGCTGGAAGGATTGAACGAAGAAGCAATGAAATTGGCATCTTTGATAAGTGATAACTACAAAAGCTTGCTGCAATGAAAGAGTCGTATCGAGTAGAGCTGAAATTAACATTAACCGACTCCTTGGAAAAAGAAGTAGTTGCCTTCTTGAATAGTCGCGAGGGCGGTATTGTTTATATTGGCATCGACGATGATGGAGTACCGCAAGGGGTGAATGATTCGGATGCGATGCAGCTTCAAATAAAAGACCGACTGAAAAACAATATTCACCCAACCTGTATGGGTTTGTTTGACATCATTGGTGAGGAAATGAACAACAAAGATGTAGTAAAAATCATTGTTGCCAGTGGTCCCGAAAAGCCTTATTATTTGAAGAAGCAAGGCATGTCGGAGAAAGGTTGTTTTATTCGCGTTGGAACTGCTGCCGAACCGATGCAAAGCCGAATGATTGAAAGTTTATTTGCTCGCCGCACACGGAATTCGATTGGTAGAATACGCTCGAATCAACAAAAACTAAAATTCGAGCAGCTTAAAATCTATTACGAAGAGTCGGGCAAGCGATTAAATTCAAAATTTGCTACAAATTTAGGTCTGCTAACAGAAGATGAAGCATTTAATTATGTGGCATTCTTGATGTCGGACATTAACTCAATATCCATTAAAGTTGCCAAATACAAAGGTAAAGACCGTGTACAATTAGTAGAAAGCAATGAATATGGCTATTGTTCCATTATAAAAGCCACCAAGCAGGTGCTCGATAAAATAGAATTGGAGAACAAAACAAAAAGCCGTATAACTTCTAAAGAGCGCATTGATACCCGACTTTGGAATGCCATTGCCATACGCGAAGCCATTGTAAACGCTATTGTTCACAACGATTTTTCACACGAGATAGTTCCTAAATTTGAGATTTTCGACGACCGTATAGAAATCACTTCGGCCGGCAGTTTGCCCGATATGCTAAGTCAGGAAGAGTTTTTTGAAGGCTTTTCCATTCCCCGAAATCAGGAGATGATGCGGATTTTCAAAGATTTAGATTTAGTAGAACATTTGGGTTCAGGCATTCCTCGTATTTTGAAAGTTTATCCGAAAGAGTGTTTCAAATTTACCGAAAACTTTTTGCGAATGACCTTCCCCAATGCCTGGGATTTGAGCGAAGATGATGAAGAAACTACAATTGATAAACAAATAAGTGGTGCAACAGGTGGT
>DYSN01000149.1:0-1352 GCA_020718205.1 Draconibacterium orientale | reverse complement strand
CAATAGGTGATGAAATTGAATTGACTGAAAGACAAAAAGAAGTTTTACTTTTAATTGCAAGTAACGTTAAAATTTCAATGAGAAATTTAGCTAAACAATTAAATATCAATGTTTCATCAATACAGGATCACATAGAAATATTAAAGAATAAAGGGGTACTTGTTCGCTTAGGTGGTAATCGTGGTTATTGGAAAGTGATATCTCATGCGTTGCAAGATACCATGCAAGACACCGACCAAGTAGGGGAACAAGTAACCGACCATGATACCGACCATGATACCGACCATGTAACCGACCAAGTAGGGGAACAAGTAAAGGAACAAGTAAAGGAACAAGTAGGGGAACAAGTAAAGGAACAAGTAAATCTGATGATTAATATATTTCAAAATGAAATGTCGGTTCTCCAATTGATGACTAAATTAAATTTATCAGGTAGAAGAAACTTCTTGCAAAATTATTTACAACCGGCTCTTGATGCAGGATTAATTGAAATGACTCAGCCAGATTCGCCGAAAAGTCCAACGCAAAAATACCGCCTTACCGAAAAAGGCAAAGACCTGCAAAAACTCTTGAAGAAATGATAGAAGAAATAAGCAAATTATTAGAAAACCACAAAAGCCTGGCACTGCAAGCCCACGAGCAATACAGCCCGTTGGTAACCAGTATTATAGCTTCCCGAACCAAAGATGTAAACCACATCTTCCACACCTTAGACGGGATACTCGATTTCTGCTACAACGACCAAATGCTGTTGCTCTACCGCCGATTGTGCCGGTATTTATTTGATATTGACCAACAAGCCGCAGTGGATTATGTAAACATTTACCGCGAAATGTGGGATGAGGAAGGGAAACAGTTTGGGAATAATCAAAATAAAGGGTTGGCGATATGAAAAATGAAATCATATTATACCAAACCGGAGAACTGCCAGAACACATCGAGGTAAGGCTTGAAGATGATACAGTTTGGCTAACACAAGCACAAATGGCAATACTTTTTGGACAGACCAAACAAAATGTCAGCTTGCACATTACCAACTGTTTCAAAGAAGGAGAGCTTGAAAAGAAAGCAACCGTCAAGGAATCCTTGACAGTTCAAATGGAAGGAAACAGAAGTGTTAAGCGTAAAATTGAATACTACAACCTTGATGTCATCATTTCTGTTGGTTATCGGGTAAAATCCAAACAGGGTACGCAATTTAGGATTTGGGCCACCAATATACTGCGTGATTATCTGCTAAAAGGATATGCACTTAACCAACGAATGGATAGAATAGAGAATAATTTTGAAAATTTATCTAAAGAAGTAAATAAAATCACTTTACAACTCAAAACACAAGATTTGCCTAACCA
>DYSN01000006.1 GCA_020718205.1 Draconibacterium orientale | reverse complement strand
AAGAATCGTTATCTCAGAATAATCTGAAATTGATATTACTCAAAAAGGCTGACCAATTGGTCAGCCTTTTTTTTTGCCATCCCCGTTTAAATTATTGGTTCTCTTGATTTTTTATAATATTCGGCGGGGTTTAATATATTTTAAGGCTTGGGTGGAATGAATATTTATAAATTTGTAGAAAAAATTCATGTCGGTAATACTGGTACTGATAATCATTGCTTTAGTGTTTTTCTATATGTCCAAAGGAATGACAAACTCCAGCGGAAACCCAAAGCAGGATCAAAAATATCAACCAAATAAACAAATAAAAAAACAAGGCAATATGAAATATGGCAAATGGGTTGGCGGAGGATTGGGATGGGCTTTTGGCGGTCCTATAGGTGCACTGGTAGGATTCATGTTTGGAAGCATGTTTGATGGAGGTAGCAATTCCGAATCGCAGCAACACCCGTATCAAGAGGGCGGCCCTACACAATCGGGCGATTTTAGCATGAGCTTACTGGTGCTTTCAGCAGCTGTGATGAAAGCCGATGGAACCGTAAAAAAATCGGAATTAGACTATGTGAGGCAATTCTTCACCACCAATTTTGGCGCGGAAAAAGCCAAACAGCATATGCTCGTTTTGCGCGAACTCGTTAAAAAAGATATCAATGTGCAGGATGTAAGTTACCAGATTGGACAGTATATGGACTATTCCAGCCGTCTGCAACTGTTGCATTATTTATTTGGAATAGCCCTTGCCGATGGCTTTGTGGATTCCACAGAAATAAATTTGATTCAAAGCATTTCGGGATATATGCGCATTGCTGCCGGTGACTTTAACTCGGTTAAGGCCATGTTTGTAAAAGACATCGAAAGTGCATATAAAATACTCGAAATAGATTCATCTGCATCGAATGAGGATATTAAAAAAGCCTATAAACGAATGGCAGTGCTTTACCATCCCGATAAGGTGAGTCATTTGGGAGGAGATATTCAGAAATCTGCAGAAGAGAAATTTCAGAAACTCAACGCAGCCTACGATGAATTAAAAAAGCAGCGGGGAATCGTATAATGGATATTGCTCAATATGCTATTCTGGCTAAGGAGAAGAAAAAGGACAATCAAAAACTCGTTACGCTATTAAAAACTAAAAAACCCAGAGACTTAGACTCAGCCACCCACCAATTGCATGATGCAGAATTTGAAAAGATTGACTGTCTGAATTGTGCAAATTGCTGTAAATCAATTAGTCCTATTGTGACTGACAAAGATATTCAGCGCATTTCGAAACATTTAAAAAAGAGACCGGGCAACTTTGCTGATGAATACCTATTTCTGGACAGCGATGGCGATTATGTATTTAAAACACAGCCCTGCCCCTTTCTGGGGAGCGATAATTATTGCAGCATTTACTCAGTAAGACCCAAAGCATGTGCCGAATATCCACATACCGACAGACTAAAGTTTATTCAAATTGTCGATTTAAGCTTGAAAAATACTTTGGTATGTCCTGCAGTTTATGAGGTATTTGAAGGTTTAAAGAAGAAATATACTCCTTAGTTGGCAACTATTTCTCAATATTGGCTAACTGATTCCCCGATATTTAATCTTCTGTAACATTAAAAAACCCGCCAAAATAAGCAGGTTCCTTTATAAAACTTCGTGAATCCTAGAATTTAAAATTCAATCCCAGAGATGGCATAATAGGTAATTGATTTACCACTTCTTTATTATAGATATTAACATAGAAAACATTTTCGCGGTTTAAAATATTGGTAACACTTAAATTGGCCTCGAGCATACTATGTTCTCCCAATTCAAAGGTTTTTTTAACCGATGCATCTACTCTGTGATAATAAGGCAATCTCTTGCTATTATACTCACCAAAAAGGAAACTCATATTTCCATTGGTCACTGTATAGTCTTCGTCTATTCCACCATCAAATACTATTTGTTCATAGTTGCCGGCCATGGGGGTAAAAGGAAATCCTGAGCCAAAATTATACCTCAGGCCTACTTCCCAATCATAAGCACGGCCCAATTTCACACTCCCCAGGAAATTGATATTGTGGCGACGGTCGAAATGGGGGGCGTAAGTTATTTGCGGATCTGTTCTTTCCACATAGCCAAGGGAATAAACTGCCCACACAAAATACCGGTCGTAATCGTATTTCAAGGAGAAATCGACTCCTTTTGCATTGCCTTTTTCCACAATGAAATCTAATTTTAGCTCGTCGGGAGCATCCTGATAATCGCTGTTATAAATTTTATTGCGGTTTAGGTTGGTTAGCTGACTAAAGTTTTTGTAATACCCTTCGATATTGAGTGTTAATCGATTACTCAAATCAAACTCGAAACCCAGAATGGCATGTTGAGCTTTTTGAAGCTTATCGCTCACGTCTTTTCCCTCGAAGGTTTCGGGTATACTTTCGGGGCCGGACAAGAACCCATAGAAAAGGTTAACAATGTCGCGGTCGGAGGTTGCGGCAATCAGGTTCTGAGAATAAAATCCACCCGCCATCTTAATTCTAAGCCTGTCGGTTGCCTTGTATTTAATGGCTAAACGTGGCTCGGGTGAAGATGTGCTAAGGCTGGGATAAAGCTGATATCGGAAACTAGGCTCAATAATCCAGTTGCCAGCCAACCATTTATATTTGGCATAAACACCCAATTCGGTAGTACTTTGTCTTTCTTCAATTTTTCGGTTAAGGGAGTTAAAGAAGGAATAATCGGTAGTAAAACCAAGCATCTCGACCCCATATTTCAACTCGTCTTCGCCCAGAAAATAAGTAAGGACGATACCTATATTAAAGTCGTTGATTTGCGACTTGCGGGGGGTGGTTTGATCTTCGGTGAGCTGAATTTCATAATTGCTATAGGAAGCATGGCCTTCTATTAACACAGAACTGGTAGCAGGGACAATTACAAAATTGGTTCCTCCCCCAATGCTATTCCACTGAAAATTGGCCAAAGACTTATAATTATCCACCTTATCGTTAAAACTAAATCCGAAGAAATTGACTTTGGAGCCGCTACCCCAGTTAATACTGGCTTTTCCATAAATATCGATGTAATTAAAGGGCAAACCTTCCTCGTCCACATAGTTATAAATGCTTTTGGACGATTCTTTCAAGTATGAATTTTTAGCGGACACAATAAAGCTTGAACTGACCCCGTCGTCGGTTTTGGCTTTAACAATGGGGCCTTCGAGCAATAGATTGGCACCGAAAGTTGAAGCACTGATTTTTCCGGAAAGTCGTTTTTTATTACCATCGCGGGTTGTAATATCCATAATGGACGAAATCCTTCCGCCATATTCGGCTCCAAATCCACCGGTATAAATGTCGGCGTTGCGCATGATATCGGTTTCGAACACCGAGAATAAACCAATGGAATGGAAAGGGTTATAAATTACCATTCCGTCGATGAGTACTTTGTTTTGAATGGGTGAACCTCCGCGGATATAGAGTTGTCCGCCCTGGTCACCAGTAAAGATTACACCAGGCAGAACCTGAAGATACTGAGCCAAATCGGCTTGTCCACCAATACTTGGTATTTGTTCTATTTGTTTAGGGGTCACTTTAACCACCGATATTTTTGTTTCTGTTTTTGCAGCCTGTCGCTCAGCGGAGACCGTAACAGTCTTTAAGTCGATACTGGCTTCTGCAACTGAGTATTTTTTACTTATAAGCTGTCCGGCACTTAGCGATATAGACTCGCGAATGGTATCGTAACCCATCGAAGTGACCAGCAACTCATACTTTCCAGCGGGGATTTTATTGATAACAAAATATCCGTTCAAATCGGAAGAAGCCCCCATGGTGGTGCCTTCGATGTAAATGTTAATGTACGTGGCAGGCTCCCCGGTTTTTTCATCGTAAACAAATCCCTTGATGGTAGCAGTTTGCGAGAAGGCCAAAAAACTTAGGGTAAAGAATAAAAAACTAACGAAGAATTTTCTTTTCATGTTATTAATTTATTATTTTAAGCCTGTGAAACAATCCTTTATGAATCTGAAATAGGGAATCATCTTTCAAAACCACACGAATTCATTCACAGTCTTTAATTTTTGCTAATATTAGCAAGGTTAATGGGATGTTTGTGTTGTCGGCCCAGGAGATCAGCTCAAAGGCAGCCCAAAATTAATATAAAATCAATTTCTTATAGTTAATTGATATAAAAAGAAACCATGTTTTTTAAAATTCTGTTTCAAGATGGTGCTCATTTGAATAAGGCTGCCTAGTTAACCCCAAATGATTTGAAAAATAACCTGTGAAAGATTGATTTTAAAGGCGTTGTTTCGGAGCTGGTCAGGATAAAAAAAAGCCAATTCGTAATGAACCGGCTCTTTTAAGTTTCGTAGGGTTTGGGATTTTATCCTGCCTGCATTTTCTCTGCTCCCGGTAGACTTCCTCCGAGTTTTGATGGATCATGTATCAACACAGGAATATGCTGTGGGCAAATCCAATAAACGTTTTGAAGATAGGCCAATTGCACCAATGGAACTTCATTTTGATTTCGCTTGCAGAACACGCAAACCTGATTCTCATTACTCATAGCTGTTTTTTATGCAAAGATGAGAAATATTTAAGTATTGTAATACCTATTAAACTAAATATATGATTAAAATCAATAAATTTAGAAAAGCTCTAAGCAAAAGTGATGAAGGCATTGGCACCAAAGTTCCAAAGGGTAACAACACCAATTGCAAGCACTTTTGCGACATAGAAATTGAGTTTCAGTTTGTTAACAATGAGCCAAAGCACGGTGGTATTGATAACTAAACCCACGAGACTAATGAGCATAAACTGCGTATATTCTACCAAAACCTGTGGATTATGGCTTCGAAAAGTCCAATATCGGTTGAACATATAATTGGAAGTAGCTGCCAATAAAAAACCGATGGCATTGGCCACATACTTTTGAAGCTTTACCTTTTCCTTAAACAAATAGGTGAAGCCAAAATCAACGAATAATCCGCTGAAACCAACGACTCCAAATTTAATAAATTTTCGGATAATCTCCTGTGACCACTCAAAGATGAGCATAATGGAGCTGTATTACAGGCTAATAAGAAGGATGACATGTTGACCTTCTCTCAGCACATCGACAGAGGCGGTTTTACCTTTTTCGAGTGTGTTGAGCCGGTGCATATAATCGTAGATATTTTTGATGGACTTTCCATCGATGGCAGTAATGATATCTCCTTTTTTCATTCCCCCCAAATCGGCTGAGCCACCTTTTCTAATGCCATCAATTCTTAAACCTTCGGTTCCTGTAGCCGCGTAATCGGGCATAATTCCCAAAGTAACGTTGAATCCTCTTCTTCCCCGTTGTCTTTGATCGGTCATATCGCTTTCCTGATAAGTTAGATTTTTATCTAAATTTGCTAAAGTTTTAACCAACTCATAAGAATAATCAGCTATGTCCTTCTCGCCCGTGAAATTAATTTTGTCGGCATCGTCGAAGGGGGTGTGATATTCGTCATGTGCACCGGTTGACAAGAAAAAAACGGGCACTTTTTCGGAATAGAAAGATGCATGGTCAGATGGACCAAAGCCATCGGGACTGTAACCAAACTTTAACGATTTGGCTTTCAACTCCATGTTTTTCAATAGCTCCGGGCCTTCTATTGATGTTCCAACACCAGCCAGTAGCACTGTTTGGTCATCTTTTAGCCTCCCAATCATGTCCAGATTAACCATGGCTTTTAGCTGACTGAGTTTGAAAGCCGGATGATTTACGAAATATTTGGATCCCAAAAGCCCCATTTCTTCAGCACTGAAGGCTATTATCAGTACGCTTCGTTTGAACTCCGCTCTATTTGCTGCAATTTTTTGGGCAATCTCCATAATAGCTGCCACACCACTGGCATTGTCATCGGCACCATTGTGAACAGCTATGGTATCGGGCATTCTGGAGCCAGACTCCGATCCCCCAAAACCCAAATGGTCGTAATGAGCCCCAATAACAATGATATCATTTTTAAGAACAGGGTCGGAGCCTCCGACGAAACCCATAACATTACTGGTTTTAACCATAATCTGATTGACATGAGCCAGACCTGTTGCCCGGGTATTCAGCGGCATACTCATGGATTTATGTTCCTTGTTAAGCTTTTCTTCCAGTTGGGCAACGTTGTAGCCACTGTTTCTGAGTAGATAATCGGCTACTTTTCTTTTGATATTAAATACAGGAACTCCACTGTTTCCCATGGTTTTATCGAAGTGGAGGCTGATGAGTTTATCGCGTTGATCCATCATCGGGCCGCTCACCAAAAGTACTCCAGCAGCTCCTGCGTCGGTGGCAGAAATTGTTTTTTGACGGTCGCCGGAAAAGTCGGCAAAAACAGATTTTGCGCTGTCGATTTCCGGATCGCCTGTTAGCATAAGAACCCATTTCCCTTTTACATCGATTCCATTGAAATCGTTCCAAACCAATTCTTTACGATTGATATTAAATCCATATCCAACAAAAACTATGTCGGCACTGAGTGAAGCATTGGCCGTGAAGGCATATGGCACAAAATCCTTACCCGCTACATATACGGAGTCGCCGCTGCTGAGCATATTTTCCAGTCCCATAGATATATTTGTGGTAACATCAAAAGGCTGGAGACCTGTTTCGCCTACCATGGAAACGCCGGAATTTTGTAAAAAATTATTGATATAACGGGCGGCTACTTCCATTTCCGGAGTGCCCGGATACCGTCCTTTGAGCGAATCGGATGATAAATAGTAGATATGTGTTTTTAATTCATCTTGAGTGATGTCTGTCGACTGTCCAAATACAGAGAAAAAAGCTACTGTTAGAATGGATGTTAAAAATAATCTCATTTGTTAGTGTTTTTGATTAGGTGGCAAAGATAAGAGAGTTTTTAGTACTTTTGTCGGTAAGAACCTTCCAATAAAGGTATTTTGCATCCTTATTTCTTGGTATATTTTTGTTAAACAATCAATATTTGAACTATGAAAAAATTATTATCGCTCTTTTTGCTTGGAATGGTGTTTTTACTATCTCAAAATATGGCATCGGCTCAATGCACTCCCGATCCCAATTGTACCGATCCGGATGGTGACGGAGAATATTGTCCCACAGAATTTCCCAATGCTGTGGAGGATGAATACTATGAACAAACCATTACCATTATTGCCATGTCGGAAGTTTTTGGGAATCAGGTTCATCATATCGATCTGGTATCTATGGGAAATATTCCTCCCGGAATGACCTATCAATGTCAGAATAACAATTGTTCATTTTACCCTGCCACCCCCAAATGTGTGAGTGTTTTTGGCACTCCAGCCATTGGAAGCTGGGGCGATTATAATTTAATAATGACCATTGAAATGTTTATCGATGTTTCCGGTTTTCCAGTGAGCGTGGGGCAGATGACGGATTCTTCGTTTGTGGTGACTATTGAACCCAAGCTTCATGCCGATTTTGAAGTGCAATACTCCTTTGGTAATATCGTTTGTAATAATTGGGGTGCTTTTAGCGTAACCTATACAGGAAATGCAACAGCCGATGCTACATACAACTGGAATTTTGGTGAAAATGTTCAAGTTCTTTCCGGCAGTGGCATGGGCCCCTATATGCTTGAATACAGCGATCTCTATTTTGGTTCCGATAGTATTTCACTATTTGTAGAGGAAGGACCCTATACAAGCCCGGAATATAAAGATGTGTATTATGTTGATATTTGCGAAGGCACAGACGAGATTGGTGATAATCAAATTGTTGCAGGTCCCAATCCTTTCACAAACAATTTAAATTTAAATCAGTTACCCGCTGGCAACAACCATATTCTGATATTTGATTACAGCGGAAAAAAGGTTGAAGAATTCCAGATAAACGATACTCAGGCTCTACTGCCACTGACTCATCTGAATAAGGGCTTGTACCTTTTACAGATTATCAACTCAGAAAGCTCAACCACACAAAAAATCATTAAAGAATAATGCATCTCTTCTATACTCCTGATATTGATGGCGGTTTTTATCAGATATCGCAGGAGGAATCGCAACATGCGGCAAGGGTTTTGCGGCTCTTTGTGGGCTGTGAAGTAGTTTTAACCGATGGAAAGGGAAACTGGATGCCATCGAAAATTGTGGAGATTCATGCTAAAAGCTGTTTAGTGCAAGTTTCAGAAATTATTGAAAACTATGAGCCCAAACCGTATGAGCTACATTTAGCCATTGCCCCAACAAAAAGCATAGATCGATTTGAGTGGTTTTTGGAAAAATCTACTGAAATAGGAATTGACAGGATAATTTCGATATTATCAGAACACTCTGAACGTAAGGATATTAAACCTGCCAGGCTAAACAAAATTATAACATCGGCCATGAAACAAAGCCTGAAGGCCTGGCATCCGGAGCTTGAGGGAATGACCAAATTCGACCAATTTATTCAAAGGCCCTTCGATGGTGTTAAACTCATTGCATGGTGCGAAGCAAGCAAAGAAGATCGGATTGAGAAGTATGTGAAGGCTAAGGAGAATGTGCTTATTTTAATAGGTCCCGAAGGTGGATTTTCACCCGCTGAATTTCAAAAGGCTACTGAGCAGGGATTTGTACCTGTGAGTCTTTCCACCTCCCGGTTGCGAACAGAAACCGCAGCCATTGTGGCTTGTCACAGTGTTGCCTTGATCAATAAATTTTAAAATATATGGCGAATTTTTTTGACATAATCAAAAGCGAAATTCCTGTTTTGGTCGATTTTTCGGCTGAATGGTGTGGCCCCTGCAAAATGATGCCTCCAATTTTAAAACAGGTAAAAGACCAGCTTGGAGATGATGTTAGAATTATTAAAATCGACGTTGACAAAAATCCCGCCATCGCTCAGCAACTCCAAATAAGGAATGTTCCCACTTTGGCTATTTACAAGAATGGCGAACAGAAATTCAGGCAGTCTGGAGTAATACAAGCTCCCCAGTTGGTACAAATCATTAAACAGCATCAATAAAATAATGAACTACAAGCTCCTATTTATCAGCCTGTTTAGTCTCTTTAGTCTGACTATTTCGGCTCAAAAACCCGTTAAACTGGCACTGCTGAAATACAGCGGAGGGGGCGACTGGTATGCCAACCCTACTTCGTTACCCAACCTTATTGCCTTTTGCAACGATGAGTTAAAAATGACTCTTGACGATGATTATAAAACTATTGAACCCATTGACCGCGATATTTTTAATTATCCTTTCGTTCATATGACAGGTCATGGGAATGTGGTATTCTCTGCGCAGGAAGCAACTAATTTGCGAAATTATCTGCTTGCCGGCGGATTTTTGCATATAGATGACAACTATGGCATGGATCCCTATATTCGTGGGGAAATGAAAAAAGTTTTTCCGGAATTGGAATTCGAAGAGTTATCGTTCAATCATCCCATTTACCATCAGAAGTACAAGTTTCCGGATGGTTTGCCCAAGATTCATGAGCATGACAATAAACCTCCACAAGGATTTGGACTCACCTACGAAGGAAGATTAGTTTGCTTTTACACCTACGAATGCGATTTGGGCGATGGCTGGGAAAATGCCTCAGTTCACAACGATTCGGATGAAAAGAGAATAGAAGCTTTGAAAATGGGAGCCAATATTTTGCAGTTTGTGTTTTCGAATTGACGAAATTCATTGAATTCAACACTTGGATTTATCAAGTTGAACCGGATTGCCAGCAGAAGTTGAATTAAATTTAATCATCAAACACAACAAATCCTATCCGAAAGCCCAAAGTAATATGGGGGATTATTTTACTTCCTTCATAGCGGTAGTTGTTAAAAAGAAGCAAGCCCTTTTCTTCTGAAAAATACTCCTCTTCTCTATAGGCCACCTGTGTATAATAATTGTTTCGGCTTGCAATACCCAAGCCCCCAAATATGTCGAATTTCACTATTTTGCCGGCCAATAACTCCAATCCTATTTTCACATGCATCCCCATTTTTCGCTATGAAATAAAGCGCTGTCATAATGTATTTCAATACCGGGTTCTTCGGGATAAAAATAGTCGTCGTTATATTTTCGCTCCTTGTTTATATAGAAAAACTCTGTGGCCAAATACCATGATGACCATTTTTTATTGGTCAAATACAACTTGATCTCAGGCCTTATTTCAAATACTTTTTGGTGTTTTTTACTGAAATTTCCATGCGCATCAGTTGAATTGAAGGAAACAAAATCAGAGCTACCTATTCCAAAGTCAAGGCCAACCGCCATTTTTGAGCCAATTTTATAGTCCATACCAAATCGAAACCGTGAATAAGAGTCGAACAAAGGTGTTGGGGAAATGTTTATTGATATTCGCTTAGATTCATGAGTTGTATCCTGAGAATAGCCCGAATTTAGGAGAATAAACCCCATGAGAAGGAAAAGAAATATTCGTTTCATGAATGAACAGGTTGTTGAATTATTATTGAGTTATTGTTTTGTGCTTATGTAGCATCAAAGATAAATAAAGAATAAATGATTCGACTCGCTATTCTGTGAAAACTTAACCTATTCAAAAGTATTTAGGAAACATACCTAAGATCTCATTTTTCAATTGGCAGAAATGAAAGGGCATAAAAAAACCTCCCTGGAATTTCCGGGGAGGCTTCTATTAGGGGGTTTAGCTCAATAGACTAATAGAATATATGACGGTTGTCAACTATTTCTACTTCGTCTTCAATAGCTTTATACATTCTGAAATTTACAGAAGAGATGAAACGGTTGGTCATTTGTTTTACCATGTCTTCATAGCTGCTTTTAACCGTTGCGGGGCGTTTATCTAAGGCTTTAAAAACGAAAACGGCTTTACTTCCTTTGATAGTGCCGGCTGTTGCACCGCTTTCCATTGCCACGGCAGCACCAATAGCTTCGGCTTCGGGGCCAAAACCAGGAATGCTGGTGGCATCGAAGGTAAGATTCGCATTGCTCACGGTGGTATTAAACTCAGATGCTAATGCAGAAAGGTTATTCAGATTACCGGAGCTTTTCATTTTATCAATGATAACATCGCCTTTTTTAAGATTGGTAACGGCAGGGGTAATGTTTTGCTTAACATCGGCCAAAGTGGCATAACCTTCTGGTTTAATTTTGGTTAGTATAGAAACAATATAGCTTCCGCCCATATCGAAGAGATTTAATTCTGAAATCTTGCGGTCGGCATTAAAAGCCCAGGTTATTACCTGACGACCTTCTACCTGACCGGGAATATTTTCCTGCATGGCAGTTAAATCGGTGAGAGAGCGCTTATTGAGTCCCATCTCCTGAACCACTTTATCGAAATTAGAAGATTTACACTTGCTTGCAAACTCGTTGGCTTTCACGTAGAAATCCTGGAAAGTTTGGTTACCGGCTTCAATTTTTCTTTCGAGAAGTGCTACTTTCACTTTATCGGAAACGTTTTTCTTTCCATCGATTCGAATAACGTGAAAACCAAAAACGGTTTCAACCATCACCACGTCGCCTTCTTTTCCATTGGCCACAGCTTCGTTGAATTCCGGAACCATTTGACCATCGGGAAACCAATCGTAGTGGCCTTTATTTTGTTTCACTGCACCGTCGTTAGAAAGAGCAATGGCCAGATATTCTATGCTAGCGGGGTTCTTCTTTACAACGGTTAGTAAACTGTCGGCTAAACGCTGTGCAGCGGGTTTAATTCTTTTCACATCTTCACCGGCACTGTTGGCGCCTGCATATGCAATAAGAATATGTGAAGCCTTGAGTGAGTCGGGACGAGCAGCTCTTTCCAATAAAATGGCTGAGTTAAGAGTATTGTTGCTGATATAAGGTGCAACGGTGGTTCCGGGTTCGGCCATAAACATCAGATTTTCAACCTGAAGAGGAAGTTCGCCCTGTTTATACCATTTATCGACATAGTTTTTATCGGAAGCTGAGTTAACGAAAACCGGCACGTCTATCAAAGAAAGCTTTTTTAATTCGTTGTAAGTATCATCGAATTTTGCTTTATGAAACTCTCTGTCTTCGTCGGAAGGTTTAACCTCGAATACAACATATTCTATGTCGCGGGTTTCGTCTTGTTTAAAGTCTTCTTTGTTATCCTGGTAATATTTTTCGTAGTCGGCATCGGTAACCGTTACCTGATTATCGGGGATAGCTGTGTAGGGTTGAGCCACAAACTGAACTTCAACCTGAGCTTCTCTTTTGGTATCGGCCAATTTAGCGAGTGCTTTTGGAACATAATAACCTTTGGATATTAAATTGTTGAATTTGGTATTCAATTGATCCTCTTTAATGGCTCTTTCGAACTCAATCCACTGCAACTGGCTTTCGCGGGGCATTTGGTCTAAGGTTTGAAGATATTGAAGCACAAGCTGACCGTTGAACTGACCGGTAGCAGGATCGGTAAAATACTGTGTGATATAGCGGTGAGGACGGTCGCCCTGAACCAAATCAAACAACTCGTCGGTGGTAACAGTTAAACCGAGCTCTTCGAGTTCGCTTTTCATGATAATTTCTTTCACCATTTTTGTCCATGTACTTTGTTTGATCCTGAATACTTCGGATGAAGTTAGCTGCGCAGTTTGTTTATTTTTTTTCTCAGCTTCGATGGCTTTATCGGCCTCTACGCTAAAATCGCGATAACTGATTTCTTCTCCATTAACCACCCCAATATTGATTGCTTGCTGGGGAGTGGCTTTAAATAAATCGCCTAAAACAAAGGCGGCAAGAGCAATTCCAATAATTGCTACGAGTAATGCATAGTGTCTTCTAATTTGTCCTATTGCGGCCATAAAACTTAATTTTTTTACAAGCTGCAAATGTACAATAGATTAGATAATTTAAAAATATTTTTTTTACCCCCGAAAAACCCACAATATCCAGCATTTAGGGGTTGTTCAAAATAAAGATATGAAACAAGGTTTGTTGAAAAGGGAACTCTTTTTAAGCCATAAAACATCCCTTGATATTCATTTTTCAAGTAGAACATTTTATTGAAAATGTTCTTTTCAATAGCTTGTTTTGACCCATTGAAATTTTAATAATTTTACGCCTCACCAAAAAGAGAAGTGAGAGTTTATGGCACGTGCTTTTCGAAGACCCAACAGCAAATACTATAAATATAGAGAAAAAACCCTGATTGGTATGAGCAGACGAAGGTTTTTGGGCTATTTAGCGGCGGGATTTTCGCTAAGTCAGTTACCCGTTTGGGTCTCGTGCCAACGAACTGAATCTCAGGAAAGGAGCAGTAAACTATTGCCTTCCGAACTACTTCTGATTCAATATGTTCAGGAGTTTCTTTTTCCCAACGACGGCCTTGGCCCCGGTGCCCGTGATATCAATGCTCATGGCTACCTTCAATGGGTTTTGACAGATGATAATTATGATGCCGATGAAAGAGCCTATATTCGGCGAGGAATGGGATGGACCGACGAAACGGCTCTTGAAACCGCCGGAAATAGTTTCATTTCTTTGGATTCCGGAGGACGGCAAAAGGTTCTCCTGGCCATTTATGCCGAAGATTGGGGAGTCTTCTGGTTCAGCTTGCTGCTGAATCTGATTCTGGAGGCACTGCTGGCCGATCCTATTTATGGTTGCAATTTAGAGCAAACGGGATGGAAATGGTTGAATCACAATCCCGGTGAGCCCCGACCCGCGGAAGCATTAAAATATGGAGTATATCTCAATAAAAATCTTAAACCCACCAATTTTGACTAAAACCACCAAATACGATATTTGTATAGTGGGCAGCGGTGCCGGAGCCGGTCCTGTGGCCTACGAGCTTGCTATGGCAGGTTTCAGCGTTTTGGTTTTGGAGAAAGGTCCCCGGATAAAGACTAAGGATTTTACCAAAGACGAAATTCTAACCAGCCGAAGAAGTGTTTATACTCCAAATTTACGCGACGAACCGCAGGTGATAGAAAAACGGGACAAGGATGGTGAATGGAAGGCCCGATCGAATGCAGAAACAGGACAGGATTTTTGGAATGGCAATTGTGTGGGAGGATCGACTAATTTTATGAGTGGGTATTTTGGTCGGCTTAAACCATCGGATTTTCAACTCCTTACAACATATGGCCCCATAAAAGGAGCCAATATTGCCAATTGGCCTATCAGTTATCTTGATTTGGAACCCTATTATACCCAAACAGAAAGCCTGATAGGCATTTCGGGCAAAGTGATACCCCACCACTGGCAGGAACCACGCTCCACTTCAGACTTTCCCTATCCCCCGCTTCAGGAAAACATTCTGGCACAATGGCTCGATGAAGCCAGCCAGCAGCATCATTTTGGAATCGTTCCCCTGCCACGTGCCATATTGAGTGTTCCCGTTGGACAACGAAAAGCCTGCTACTATTCAGGGTATTGCGGGAGCTATGGCTGCAGCAGCGATGCCAAAAGCAGCAGCAGAGTGGCACTCTTAGACAAAGCAATGGCCGGCGGAAACCTGACTATTCTGCCCGACTCTAAAGTGTTCAGGTTGGAAGAAGATGGCGGTAAAGTAATGGCGGCCTGGTTTTACAATACAATGAATGAGAAAACAAGAGTGGAGGCCGATGTCTTTGTGATTGCTGCTCAGGCCATTGAAACCTCCAGGCTTCTGCTTATGAGCCCAAGCAAAAACTTTCCATTTGGGTTGGCCAATAATTCCCGTCAGGTTGGGAAAAACCTGATATTTGCCGGTGGGGGAAGCGGAAGTGGTGAATTTTACAAGGATGATATGAGCTCCGAAACCTGGGAAAAGCTTAATCAATTCGGGCTTTTTCTCAACCGAACTACCCAAAAATGGTACGAGCTAAAGGAAGATTCTTTCTCCACTCCCGTTAAGGGTGGATCCATTGATTTTATTATGGAACATCCCAATGGGATTACGAGAGCCATCAACCAAAAATGGGATGTGGAAGGGAAACTGGAATATGGAAGCTCTTTTAAGAAAAAATTGCTTCATCATTTCACTCAGGTTAAAGTAATCAATTTCGAAGTTTTTGTGGATTGGCTACCAACTGATGATTGTTTTGTTCAACTCAGCGACTCGGTTAAAGACCAATGGGGCGACCCTGTTGCACATATCAGAATTCATGGACATCCACACGATGTGGAAGTGGGGAAAATGCTTGCATTGAAGGCGGAAGAGATTTTAATGCATATTGGAGCTAAGAATGTACAGTGGAATATATCTTCGGATCCGCCTCCAAATCTGGTGGCCGGAGGATGTCGGTTTGGACACGACAGAAACACCTCGGTACTCAATTCCGATTGCAGAGCCCACGACGTATCGAATCTTTATATCACTGATGGAAGTTGGATTCCTACAGGCGGAAGCATTCCCCATACCTGGACCATCTATGCAAATGCCCTTCGGGTGGTCGGAATTATTAAAAACAAGCCTGTAAAAAAGACCCTTTAATCTTTTTCAAGTCATTGGTTTACTCAATATTAATGATATAATATTCGTTTATTTACCCCGAGATAGAGAGATGCATGGGTATTTCTTTACATTTGCAATACATGAACGCTGAAGACAGAGAAAAATACATCAAGCTCAAGAAGAATCTTAGCCCTGTAAAAATGGTACTCCCCATTTTACTGGGTTTGGGCATGGTGTTTTGGCTTATGTCGCGGGAAATTTCCCCCGAAACTTTTAGTTTTTTCAAATGGACCACCGCTACGGTTTTTTGGATTCTGTTAGCTTTTTTAATGATGGTTGTTCGTGATGTGGCCTATATGTGGCGTTTGCGAATACTCACCAGCGACAAAATAACCTGGAGAAATGCCTTTCAGGTGATTATGCTTTGGGAGTTTAGTTCGGCCATTAGTCCGAGTGTGGTGGGCGGAACAGGCCCAGCAATTTATTTCATTTACAAAGAAGGAATCAATTTGGGGAAGAGTACCGCTGTGGTTTTAGCCGCCACTTTTCTCGATGAGCTATTTTATATAATCATGGTTCCTTTGCTCATTTTGATTTTTAGAGAACTGGCTTTCCCTGCCGAGAAAATATCGTTCCTGGGCAATTTGATTATGTATTTCTGGATTGGATACAGTGTGATATTCTTCTATACGCTCATTTTAATTTATGCACTATTCATCAATCCGCAAACCATAAAGAAATTTCTTTCCCGGGTGTTTTTATTACCCTTTCTAAAACGGTGGAGACTGAAAGTTCGCAAGTTGAGCAATCAGCTGATTATTACATCGGAAGAGTTTAAGGGGAAAGGAACAAAGTTTTGGCTAAAAGCTTTTGGCGCAACATTTTTAAGCTGGACGGGAAGGTTCTGGGTCATAAATTTTCTATTTATGGCATTCTTTTTCAACCATTTGGGCATCTTCGACCATTTTCTCATCTATGCCCGTCAACTCACCATGTGGATTCTTTTGCTCATCAGTCCAACCCCCGGCGGAAGTGGTGTTGCTGAGTTTATTTTCAAGGACTTTCTGGGTGATATCATTCCCAATATCGAATGGGCAATACCCCTAGCTCTCATGTGGCGATTAATCAGTTATTACCCCTACCTCATTATTGGCGCCTTTGTTTTGCCCAGGTGGCTGAGGAAAATCTTTTTTAAAGGAAAGTTGAAATAGGCAAGCGGTTTAATGTCTTTCTGGTGCTAAAAGATGTCTTGTTCAGATCCGGAATCAGTTGAAGCCTGTTCAAAAAAAACAATTCCATGATGTTGGATATGCTCTTTCAGGTTTTCATTGGATATTTGATTGAAAATAGATAAATCAAAACTATAGGGCAAAAGTAAATCGTCCAAATCATTTTCGATTTTATGAATAATATTCAAATTCAGATCGTTACCAAGGAAAGTCAAATCAATATCCGACCCATTTTTATAATTCCCCATGGCTCTTGATCCATACAAAATGACCTTTTCAATTTGATGATAATTTGAAAAAACCTGCACGATGGCTTCAATAATATGTGGTTTCAAACCAAATTTTATCATATAGAAGTTGTTAATTTGGATTGATAAAACTTATAATTAATCATGATTGTTGTCTTTCTCAGATAGTAATGTCGGATAATTGTTTCCAAAGATTATTCAATGTCTTTTAATCTTTCAAATTGTTCGAACAGTTTTTTAAATTCCTGATAATAAACAGTTAAAACTGCCTGAATAATTTCATGAGCAATGGCATCATTATAAGTATGAGACGAGTTGTTTCTGCTCTTTATCATATCCATCCAAATTTCACCTTCATCAATAATCCCATAGTTAAAAGCCTGACGAGTAGCATCTTTTGATCCATAAATCTCAGAATTCCCCTTTGAGTTTAGAAAATCCTTTATCGTTTTCCAGGCCAATTCATGAGTAAATTCAAATGCCTGAATCAAGCCTTGCTCTTCCAAATCGGATAATTCACGGTCATTGGCAAGATTTACTCCGCGCTCCAATTGTTGCAATGCTCTGGAATAATTATCCAATCTTTGTGTCCACCTAATATCTGAATTATCCATTGATTTGTTTTTATTGTCCCGCAAATTTAATGATTTTAAAGAATGTGCAACCGGATTGAATAGTGGCTTTTAAACATTAGGGTTTTTGCTGTTTTAGGTAGTTGCATGCCTGAATTTTTCGGTTTACATTTGCTCAATAATGGTGAAAAAATCTTTATCCATATTATTGTTGCTGGCATTTTTTTCATACCAGACCTATCATTCACTGATATACCTGAATTATTATATCCGCCTTGACTATTACAAAAACGTTTTGTGCGAAAATAAAAACAACCCCGACAAACCAGCCTGTAATGGTAAGTGCCACCTGAATAAGCAATTGGCCCAGCAAAAACCCGACGAACCAACACATCCTTTCTCAAAATCTACGGGTTCCACCTTTTATCCTGAACTTATTGGCATACTTATTCAAAAACAGAGTTCCAACTTATTTGATAATTTAGACCTGAATAAAATTGCAGATTTTCCACATTCATTCTCACAGGCTCATTTGGGCAGTGTTTTTCATCCCCCGGATTCAGATAGTTAAATACCATTGTTCAACAAAAAATTCATTTGTAGGGTATTTCTATGCCCACAGTTGAAGGATATTGAAAAGTTTTTCTCCGGCAACAATCGGAATAGAAAAGCTATAACTATTTATTTATCATATATATAAAGAATGAAAAACGCAAAATACTTTTTTGTGTTGTTGGTTTTTGCAGGCCTTGTTTTTCCATTGGCGGCCCAAACCATCGATACAATAATACAAATTCAAGGGGTTGAAGTGTTCGGAACAACCAATGAAAGCACTGAGAAAGTGGCTTTAGACCCCAACAATCGTAGCCAACAGGATGCGGGTAAACTACTGATGGAAGTAAATAATGTGGGCTTAATTAAAAAAGGTAATTACGCCTACGACCCGGTAATCAGGGGATTTAAATACAATCAGCTTCATCTTTTAGCCAATGGTTTTGTTCAAACAAGTTCGGCTTGTCCCAACAGAATGGACGCTCCTTCGTCGCAAATCAGCATGAATAACTTAGAGTCGGTTGAAATAATCAAAGGCCCCTACAGCGTGAAATATGGAATGAATACCGGTGGTGTTGTCAACTATATTTCTCAGGGATCCAAAGCAACCGATAAATTTACGATGAATGGAAATCTGGGGTTTTTCTATCAAACCAATGGTAACTCCAAAGACGGTCAAGGGATGCTGAGCATCAGTGATAAGAAGTACTATTTGCAGGTTTCGGGCGGAATGAAAGACTTTGGAAATTATAAAAGTGGGGATGGAATCGAAATCCTGTCCAAATTTAAACATTCGGACTATGGTGTAAAAGGCGCCTGGTTTATCAATGCTCACCATCAGGTGATTTTGGATTGGCGTCAGGCAAAAGCCGAAGATGCTCTTTTTGCAGGATTGCCCATGGATAGCGACTTCGACAAATCGAAAACCGGTTCGCTTCACTACAGCTATAAAAACGAAAAAACCCGTTTGACCAATGTTGATATCAAAGCCTATGGCAATTTTATCGACCACCAGATGAGCAATCGCAACAGACCAGCCTGGGTGAATAGTCAGGCGATATCTAAATTACAGTCGCAAACTTTTGGTGCCCGCGGGGAGTTCAATTTCAAGCTCAGCGAAAAACAACCGCTGCTTTTGGGAATTGACTATAAAAAAGTGGCCAAACAAGGCGATCGCGAGCGTTTGGTATTTTTAAATGAATGTACCGGAATGGTTGTGGATCCGGCAAAACTTTTCACCGATGCGCTTTGGCAAAACAGCTATCAGACCGATTTAGGTGTGTTTTTGGAAAGTCGCCGGGAATTTGGGAAATTGATGGCGTCGGCTGGAATCAGAGCTGATTTTGTGAACTCAGAAGCAAAGGAACCATCCGCTGATTTTAAAGCACTTTATGCCAATTTGGGCAAAAGAAGCGAAATGGCGGTTATGGGAAATATCCAGTTGAAATATATGATATCCAAGCCCGCTTCTATTCATTTAAAAGTAGGCTATGGGCAGCGTGCAGCTGACATCACTGAGCGCTATATCAACCACATGCAGGTGGGTGCTGATGCCTATGAATATGTGGGAAATCCCGATTTAAAAATGGAGAAAAATCTGCAAACCGATTTAAGCTTTCATTTTATTAAGGAAAAATTCCAATTTGAAGCTACGCTATTTTATGCAAAAATCAAGGATTATATTCAAGCCAGTTTAGACACCACACTGCCTAAAAAATTTATGGCCTGTATGCCACCTGCCCATGCCAAACGTTTTGGCAATATTGACGATGCCAGGCTTTATGGTTTTGAAACCTATGCCAATTTATTGATTTGGAAAGGATTAGGAGTTAATGCTTCCTGGACTTATACTTTGGGCGACAATATAACCGATGATGAGCCATTGGCAGAAATACCGCCCATGGAAATCAGAGCCGGACTGGGTTATAAAGCCACCAAATGGCAAGCGCAGTTTAAATCGCGGTTTGTGGGCGAGCAAACCCGCATTTCAACTTCGTTTAACGAATCGGCATCCACAGCATTTGTGCTTATGGATTTTAATGCCCGTTATACCATCATTAAAGGATTAAACCTAAGTTTAAATGTGGATAATATGTTCGATGTGAACTATGTAGAACATCTGAGCAGAGCTTATAAAAGTCAGGCTGATTCGAGTCTTTACTGGGAACCCGGACGTAATTTCATTTTGGGTCTGACCTATAAATTTTAAGACTCATCATTTTCATTGAAGGGCAATCTCCAGCTTAGTCCGGGGGTTGCTTTTTTTATTGTTTATTCAGAAATGATTGAAAAGCATCTTTAGAATTTAAGCACAATACTTGATTATATTTTTCTTAATTTTATGCATTAGAACAACAAATTCAATTTAAGGAATTCCTTAAATAACAAACCTAATACATAAACTATGAAAAATCTTTGGATGGTGTTATTGTTAGTACCAATGCTAACAATAGCTCAATGGGTCGACAATCCCTCAGTAAACACGGTAATTAATTCTACACCAGGAGCTAAATATGTGCCTAAAGTAGCACTAACCCCCGAAGGAAACTACTTCTTCAGCTGGTATGGCGGCACTTCTAATTTAAACATGAACTTAGCATATTTCGACCATAGTGGGGTTCAAATATGGCCGCTGGGCTCCAAAACAGTTTCAAGCCATCCGCAGAATACATGGGTTGACGACTATACACTGCTCTGCGACCTGGAAGGCAATGCCATTGTTATTTTTTCGGATATCAGAACCGGGGTTAAAAATGTGGTGGTTTATAAGGTTGACTCTCTGGGCAATCAGCTTTGGGGCGACGATGGTATTTTCTTTGAACTGAGCACATCCGAGGACTATCAGCCTAAGGGTGTTGTGGCCACGGATAATTCGGTTTTTGTATTCCACAGTACCAGCTATGCCAATGGCGATCCCGGGGAAATTATTGTGCATAAAATTCTTCCCGACGGAACCCTTGCCTGGGGAACTCTAGGCAAAAAATACAGTGGAGCAGCCGGTGTGAGTTGGTCGGTTCCTGTGGGAACCGCCAATGAAGATGGCGGTTTTACCCTGGGTTACTACAAAGAAACCGGAAATTTCCCCGCCACACAACGCAATATTTCGGCCATTCGCTGCAATGCAGACGGCAATTTGCAATGGGACCCGGAAGCCGATGTATCGCTGGCAGGTGGCATTTCTCCCTGGGACGACCTGATGATGTTTGCCAATGGCAATGGCGGAGCCTATTTTGCCTGGCACGACGACCGTTTTTCTGACAATACCTACGAAGTTTATGCCCAGCACATTTTACCCGATGGCGAAGGACAATATACACCCAGCGGAGTTATGGTTTCCATTGAAACCAGCGGACATCAGCTATATGAAACCCCGGCAGGTATTAACAATTCAGGCGAATTTGTGGTTTTGTGGAACAGGCTGAATTCCAATCAGAGTATGGGTTCATTGGTTTATCAAAGAATAAATACCTCGGGCGAACTGCTGGAAACCAATGCCGGAAAAACCATTCTCGCCATGAACGACAGACTGCAAAACGGCCTTGGCGTGGCACAAATTGGCGATAGCACTTTCTATCTTTATGCCAATTTCCTCGAAGGACAATTTTACTATACCAGCTATAATATGGTGGCTTTAGATGCCATTGGCAACGATGTTTGGCCAGCGCATGTGGAAATGGCCAACGCCACCTTAGACAGAACTCACGCCAATATGAGTCCATTTTTCAATTATCAATCGGTGGTTTGCTGGAGCGATAATATGCTGGGCAACGACCGCGTGATGGGTCAAAATATTTTTATAGATGGAGCTTTGGGAACTTCTCCGCTGTATGTGGAAAAGATTCCTTCTACTTCCTTCGAAATCTTTACAACCTACGATCCACTAACCCAAAGCCTGAAACTAGAGAATCTTGAACCCAATGATATGTTGAAAGTTTATAACCTTCAGGGACAGGAAATTATATCAGCAAAAGCAGAGAACTCCATAGGACTCAATCGTTATATGAAAGGCATGTACATTGCAGCTTTGATACGAAATGGCAAGGTTTATGAGCAGTTTAAGTTTGTGATGTAGTTGCTGAAGATGAGTTAAAAATACATGGAACCTGACTTATAGCAGGGTGATTTTGAACTAAATTTAAACACAAAAGCCGGAGAAATCCGGCTTTTGTGTTTTTTTAATCCCCAAATTAATCCAGCTTCAACACAGCTAAGAATGCGGTTTGGGGAACTTCTACGTTCCCAATTTGACGCATCCGTTTTTTACCTTTTTTCTGTTTTTCGAGCAACTTTCGTTTACGGGAAATATCTCCCCCATAACATTTTGCGGTAACGTCTTTTCGCACTGCTTTAATGGTTTCGCGTGAAATGATTTTGAGTCCGATGGCAGCCTGAATGGCAATATCAAATTGCTGACGTGGTATCAATTCCTTGAGTTTGCTGCAAATTCTCTTTCCAAAATCATAGGCATTGTCGCGATGGATAAGCGTTGAAAGAGCATCCACAGGATCGCCGTTGAGCAGAATGTCGAGTTTTACCAGATTGGCTGGCTTAAAGCCCGATAGATGATAGTCGAAAGATGCGTATCCTTTGGAAATACTCTTAAGTTTGTCGTAGAAATCGAATACAATTTCGCCCAGAGGCAACTCAAACGTGAGCTCTACCCTGTCGCTTGTCAGGTAAATCTGATTCTTTAACTCACCGCGCTTGTCGATGCAAAGTTTCATCACCGAGCCCAAATACTCCGTTTTGCTGATTACTTGCGCCCTGATATAGGGTTCTTCGATGTGGTCGATCCATTTTTGGTCGGGCAAACCGCTGGGGTTGTGCACTTCCAAAGTTTCTCCTTTGGAGGTGACTACATTGTAGGAAACGTTGGGAACAGTGGTAATCACATTCATATCGAATTCGCGATCCAGACGCTCCTGAACAATTTCCATATGCAACAATCCTAAAAATCCGCAGCGGAAACCAAATCCCAACGCCATACTGCTCTCGGGTTCCCAGGTTAACGAAGCATCGTTGAGCTGGAGTTTTTCAATGGAGGCACGAAGCTCTTCGTAATCGTCGGCATCAACCGGATAAATACCGGCAAATACCATGGGTTTCACTTCTTCAAAGCCGCTGATGGCGGTGGTGCAGGGATTTTCAACATGGGTAATGGTGTCGCCCACTTTAACTTCTTTGGCTGTTTTAACCCCCGAAATAATGTAGCCCACATCGCCGGTGCCCATAAATTTTCGCTCTTCCTGTTTCATGCGAAGCACCCCAATTTCGTCGGCGTGATATTCTTTGCCTGTGGCCAAAAATTTCACATAGTCGCCTTTTCTCACTTCGCCGTTCATGATTCGGAAATAGGCAATAATTCCCCTGAAAGAGTTGAAAACCGAATCGAAAATAAGTGCTTGAAAAGGAGCCTTTGGGTCGCCTTTTGGGGCTGGAATTTTTTTAACAATGGCTTCGAGAATCAGGTGAACGCCATAACCGGTTTTACCGCTGGCTGGTATGATATCGTCGAGTTTACAACCAATCAGGTCGATAATCTGGTCGCTTACTTCTTCGGGCATGGCATTGGCCAAATCCATTTTGTTGAGTACCGGAATAATTTCCAAATCATGTTCCAAAGCCAGATAAAGGTTCGAAATTGTTTGAGCCTGAATACCTTGTGTGGCGTCTACAATGAGCAAAGCTCCTTCGCAGGCTGCAATAGAACGGCTCACTTCGTAGCTAAAATCCACGTGGCCGGGAGTGTCGATGAGGTTGAGAACATATTTTTGACCATCCTGTTCATAATCCATCTGAATGGCATGACTCTTAATGGTGATTCCTCTCTCCCGCTCCAGATCCATATCGTCGAGGGTTTGTTCCTGCATATCTCTCTCGGAGATGGTGCCGGTAAACTCGAGCAGACGATCAGCTAAAGTACTCTTGCCGTGATCAATATGGGCAATGATGCAGAAATTTCTTATGTTCTTCATTTAATGATTTTCGTTATTAGGCTGCAAAAATAGTATTTTTCGGTTGAAGCGGATTTTACCTATTTAAAAATAAAGGATTAACTAACCCCAAAGCATTCAATATCAGCGTTTTTTCTTAAAAAGGTTTTTTATTATATTGGGTTGCGCATTTAAATTGATGATGGCAAATACCATGATTGCGGCACTAACCCATTGCAAAGGCGAAAGTATGTGGTTATTAAACAGGTAATCGAAAATTATGGCCGAAAGCGGGAATAGCAGCTCCATTACCGTGGCCACAGCTGCCTTCACAGTTTTTAGCCCATAGTAATACAGGAAAATGGCGCCACTTCCGGTGGTTAAGGCTATTATGAAAATGAGAAGTAAATTGTGGGAAGTAATATTCTGAAATTCAGTGGTAAATCCAAGACTAAGAACCACCAGAAACATGATTGCGGATGTTAATCCATAGCGGAAAAATGTGGCTGAGACGAAATCGAGTTTGCCAAGAATTTTCTTGCTGAAAACTGTTGAGCTTCCAAAGCTAAAGGCAGCCAACAATGCTAAAAGAGAAGCATAAATGGTGTTTTTGTCGGTTTGAAAATGGGGAAGTTCCATTCCGAAAGTTAAAAAGTAACCGGCTATTAGAGCCACCACCGCCCAGAAAATGAAATTTCCACTGATTTTCTCTTTCAGAAAAATAGCAGCCAACGAAATGGCAAAAACGGGCTGAAGCTTCTGAAGCAGCACCACGATACTAAGCTGCTGAAAATTAACCAAAAACAAAGCTTTTACAATGGACATGGTTCCCAGAGATCCCCCAAAAAAAGCCACCATGAGCAAGGAAAATTTTTCGGTATTGTTCAGCAAACCAAAATGCGAATACCTTTTGTAGAGAAAAAAATTCATGAGGACAAAAGGTGTGAGATGGAGAACGAAAACAACAAATGGTACAGGCAAATTATACAAACCGGGTGTGAGAACAATGCCATCAAAACCCCAGAGCATGGCCGAAATGCCCACTAAAATGGCTCCAATGACTGCCTTGCTATTCTGTTTTTCGTTCATGTGGCAAAATAAAGAAATAAACCTGTTCCACACTGATTCATTTTTTTACTCGTTCAAATTATTCCTGAGCTTCATATTTCTCTAATTTTGGCCAAAACTTATTCCATGTTTACTCAACCTACACCTATAGTCGATCGGCAAATTGCCACAAAAAACATCTATAGAATGGTGGAATTGTGCACCCAAAACGATGTTATTTTCCGCCCGCATTTCAAGACCCATCAATCGGCGGAAATTGCGGATTGGTTTGCAAAAGCCGGAGTGAATCGTTGCGCAGTTTCGTCGATGAGCATGGGTGAGTACTTTTTTGAACATGGCTGGATCGATATTTGCGTGGCCATTCCTGTGAACCTGAACGAGTTGGAAACAGCCAACCGATTGGCAGAAAAAGCACGATTGAGCCTTACTGTGGATCACCCATTGAGCTTGTTGGCCATTAAACAGCAGGTTAAAAATCCCCTGACCATTTTCATAGAAATAGACACAGGTTATGGAAGAAGCGGGGTGTTTTATAAAAATACCCAACAAATAGATGCCTTGCTGAGCATTTTAACTGAAGCCCGCCATTTGAGATTTGGTGGTTTTTTGAGTCATACGGGCAATAATTATGGGGCTGCAAACAGGGCCATGGGACAAGAGCAGTTTGCACAAGCACGAGAAATTATGGCCTGGCTCAAGGAGACTTATGCAGAACAATACCCCAATCTGCTAATTAGCATGGGGGACACCCCGTCATCGGCTTTCGCATCTCATTTTCAAGGAATTGACGAGTGGAGACCCGGAAATTTTGTGTTCAACGATTTGATGCAATTGGAATTGAAATCGTGCGAAGAAACTGATCTTGCCTTTCGGGTTCGCTGTCCTGTTATTGGTGTTTATCCCCATCGTAATGAAATAGTTATATATGGTGGCGCGGTTCATTTATCAAAGGATTCGATGGTTTTTGCCGACCGAAAAGTATTTGGCTGGGCTGTGATGCCCGGTGGGAAAATTGCGGATGGATTTCCGGTTATTTCGCTGAGTCAGGAACATGGTATTATTTTGGCCAACGAAAGCTTTGTACGCCAAATTCAACCAGGAGACTGGCTCGAAATTTTACCCGTTCACAGCTGCCTTTCTGCCGATTTATGCGGCTACTTTCATACCACCGATGGAGAAAAAATATCAAAATTCAGAACCTATCCCAACTTGTAAAATTCAAATAGTGAAGTTTTTATAGTTCCCGCAAAAGGTCATCTTCCTTTGGAGCTTTTCGATTTTACTTTGGTTTTATCAGTATTGGAATGCCATTAAATCACCCCAAACTTTGAATTACGATTTTGTCTTTTGGCTTAACAATTATTAAATTTAATATAATTCAGTTTTTATTAATTTAGCGCACTAAATCACCCCGATGAAACCGCAAAGAAAAGTCAATAAACGAAAACTGCAATCCTCCTACCTCACCACCATTGTGAGCATCACGCTGGTGTTGTTCATGTTGGGGTTATTGGGGCTTTTGATATTGAATAGCAAGAAATTAGGCGATCATGTGCGCGAAAATATTGGCTTTAGCATCATTATGAATGCGGGGGTGAAGGAAGCCAAAATCATGGAGTTGAAGAAGACTTTGGACGCTTCGGAATTTGTGAAATTTACCGAATACATTACCCCACAAGATGCCGCCAAGGAATTGCAAAAGGAACTGGGGGAAGATTTTATTGGCTTTTTGGGCTATAATCCGCTGTTGCCCAGCATCGATTTGCACCTGAATGCCGATTATGCCAATATCGACAGCCTAAAAGTTATTGAAAAAAGACTGCTTCTGAACGAGGACATCAAAGAGGTTTATTATCAGGAATCGCTGGTGGAGCTCATCAATCAAAACGTTCGGAAAATAGGTTTTTTCATTCTCATTTTCAGCTCTTTACTTCTCATTATTGCCATTGCGCTCATCAACAATACCATCAGGCTTTCGGTGTATTCCAAACGTTTTCTCATCAGAAGCATGCAGCTTGTGGGCGCCACAAAATCGTTTATCAGAACTCCCTTTGTTATCACCGGAATCCTTCATGGACTCATTTCGGCTCTCATTGCTTCGGTAGCTTTGGTTGGGATTTTATATTTTCTATTCCAGCAAATTCCTGAACTGGTCACCCTGAGCGATTTCACCCTCATTGCCATGTTGTTTGCCTTTGTGATGGTTGCAGGGGTTCTTATTACCTGGCTTTCAAATTATTATGCAGTAAATAAATATCTTAAAGCAAAACCCGATGAATTATATCAATAAAAAATCTGAAAAAAATAATGCCATGATCCATACCGAAAATCCAAAGCAGGATGTGGAAAGAAAAGACGATTTTATCTTTAGCAAGGAAAACTATAAATTCCTTTTTATCGGTCTTGGACTCATTCTTCTGGGGCTCGTTTTAATGATGGGCGGTGGCTCAAACTCCCCCGATCAGTTCAATCCGGGCGTGTTTAATTTTCAACGTTTGACTCTGGCGCCTATTTTAATTTTGGCCGGTTTTGGTGTGGAGATTTATGCCATCATGAAGCGCAGTTAATCCATAGGCTGCCTTTAGTTTTTTCAGTTTTGCCTGATTGTCCACGCCCTATCCGCAACTGCGGGATGATTATATTTTACTCGGTTTTTACCTTTGCCTTCACCAAAAAGAATATTTCCATAATTCATTAAAAATTTCATCATTGCAAAAACCCGATTTTACAGAAGGCCATGTGCTGTTGATTGACAAGCCCTACGAGTGGACCAGTTTTAATGTGGTGAGCTCGGTGCGCTATTTGGTATCGAGAATTGCAGGCGTTAAACGAAGCAAGGTTGGACATGCGGGCACTTTAGACCCATTGGCCACAGGATTGCTGATTCTTTGCACCGGAAAAGCTACCAAAGACATAGAGAAATATCAGGCTCAGGAAAAGGAATACACGGGAACTTTTTATCTGGGGGCCACCACTCCAGGGTTCGATCAGGAAAAGGCCATTGATGCTTATTTTCCTACAGAACATATTACCAATGAACTTGTTATACAAACAGCAGAATCATTTTTGGGACACCAATTGCAGGTTCCCCCCATTTTTTCGGCGGTTAAAGTGAAGGGGAAACGTGCTTACGATTTGGCGCGACAAGAAAAAACTCCGGAGCTGGAACCCAAATCCATAGAAATCAGGGCGTTTGAAATTACGAGAATCGAATTGCCCGAAGTCGATTTCAGAGTGGTTTGTACCAAGGGAACTTATATCCGTTCACTGGCTCGTGATTTTGGACAAAGAATGAATTCGGGGGCTCATCTCACTGCCCTTCGCCGCACCCGCATTGGCAATTTCTCCATAGAAAATGCCGTGACCCCTGAAGCCTTTAAAGCCAGCGTTCACGAACTATGGCCCGATGTTTTTGATGAGAAAAATTACAAACCCCGGCCACCCCATCACCGGGAAAATGTTAAGCCTTTGAAATCTTATAGAACCACCACCCCAGATACAGGTGAAAAACAACCTGAATGATAGTTAGCAGAATCAGGCTGAAAAAAATATCCTCCTTCATTAAATAGCCCGATAAAAAGGCGAGAATAACTAAAATATTCATGACAAGACTGAGCATGAAAAATCTCTTTTGCCTGTTGACTATTAGCGGGATGTAAGAAAATGGTGAGATGAGAAAATTCAGCAATAACCAGGGACTCAATAGTTGAGCATATTGTCCGGCAACCATCCAGGCCTCGCCCAGCACAAAGCCAAAAATCTGAGGGCCGAACAGTGCCGGAATTATAAAAATGGGCAATCCAAAAATCCCAACTATCTTCATTTGATTTGTGAGAAGGCTTCTGATATTTTGGTCTTTCTGCCATTGTTCGCTGGCTTTCTGATAGAAAACCTGACCCACCGCAGCCCCAATAAACCCTGCGGGGACTTTCACTATCCGAATCATGCGGCTGTAGAATCCCAGAATTTCGCCCGAATAGAACCGCGAAATAATGAAATTCACCAAGCTCTGTTGACCAATATCGGTTAAAACATGCATGGAATTGATGCGGGGAAAATCGGAATATATTTGAGCTAACCGTTTAACTTCACTTTTTCGAATCAGCGACAAGAGATTGCGGTCGTTTCTCCAAAACTTTACAAAAAGGGGAACGAATCCCATGAACCAACCGGCTATTTGCCCGAAAATGAGCCCAATGCTTCCCCATAAAGCATATCCTGTTCCAATACTCACCGCCCCGTTGGTGGAGCTTTGAGTGATTTTGGATGCTGCAATATTTCGGTAGGATTTCTTGCGGGTGGCCCACTGATTAAAGGTCTGGAACAATCCGCTGATAAAAACAAAAAGCGGAACCCATCTTAAAAAGGATATGAGATCTGAATTACCAGCCCATGACGCTATATTTTCCCCAAAAAATATTACCACAAGGCCTGAGAGCATGGTCATAAAAACGGTGATTATGAGCGATAAAGCCAACAGGTTTATGGCTTCTTCGTCTTTCGATGGCAAAACCACAGCCATTTCGTATCGTCCGGTGGCAACGGAAGCAAAAATTGTAGCAACCGCCAGAAACAGGGCAAGAATACCAAATTCCATTGGGGTAAAAAGTCGGGCAAGAATGGGTTCGGTGAGCAAGGGAATGAGCTGTGCCAGAGTGCTCCCGCTCATTATGGTAAGAACAGGGCCAAAAAAACCTGATTTTACGTGTTTGCCTGTCATTCTGTTTTTAAGCCCGCAGAAAGAAAAAAGTCGATGGGACGGGTAATTTTATCGAAAACAAAATACTGAATCATAAGCATTTGGTTATTGTGCCAGCCATACATGCGGTCTAAATCGTACGCGGGTTTATAACCGTAAATTTCTTCCTGATCGTAGCGGCTGAACATTCTGTAGGTCTTAATTTCGTTCACAGTTCCATCGGTTTTGGTAACCTTGATGATATGAACGGGTTGATTTCCAAGGATGGAATCGATTTTAGCCTGTGGCATATCGTCGAGCAGTGCTTCGTAATTCACATTCTTAAAAGAATCGAGGAAAGTGAACAAAGCCACGGTATCGTAGCCCGGAAGGATTTGTCGGTTGGCCAGAGCCATAATTTCATAACCCGTATCCAATTTCCTGATTTGAAACGATTTAGCAGGTTGTTCAGGAGTTTCCACATAGATTTCGGCAATTTGCTGATAGGGGATTTTAAAAATTTCGTGGCTGAGCCAGTCTTTGGGTTGTGTGGTAAAACGAGCGGCAACAAACCCCCTGAAACCGGGAATGGTAACCACATAAGGCCTGTCGGCTCCTTCTTTCAACATATAAGTTCCCTGATTGTCCTGAGTGGCCGAACCCACATAAAACACGGAAGCCTTATTCACATGTTGAAAAAGCTTTAAAGAACCCATTTTGATGTAATAATCGTTGGCATAAACCTCCACTTTCACGGCAGTTCCGGCCATGGCTTTCACAATATTATTATGAGATTTTTGTGGAACAGGATACTTAACTTCCAGATTTTTAATGGTATTCAAAAGCATGGCTATATTCTTCTCATGAGCTTTTTGATCCTTATTGAGAAGCCAGCCTTTATCGGTTCTCTCAAACAATACCGATTGATTGTTTTTGTCGACCATAAAAATTTTTACAATATTGGCAGTGTCTTTTACTGCAAAACCTGAGTCTTCGCCAAATAAGGTGGTGGTTTTATCGGTAATAACAAAACCCGTTGCCACTGCAATGAGCACCAAAACTATAATAAGAAATACTTTATTTTTATTCATTGACATTGCTTTTATTAATCAAATAATTGTTGCGATTCAATAGGTTATAAACGATGATTGCTTTAAAAAATTATTTTCGTTTTACTACAAACTTTCTCCTCCGGCGCCATTGCAAAATAAAGCCAAACAAGGCGATGATGAGCACAGGAACCAAAACATTGATGGTTTTTACCCATACCATTTTCTTGTCTAATCGGTTTTTATCGAGTAGGCGGATTTTTATCTCACGGCTCCTGATGCTGATTAAACCATCTTCATCTATTAAGTAATTCATGGCATTGAGCACAAAGTCCTTATTACCAAAGTTTTCGCGCGTAAACTGATCAAATCCAAGTGGCAGCGGATAGCCCTTGCTATAATGAAGTTGATTGCGGACAATATCGCCATCGGAAACAAAAATCTGGCTGGTTTCCTTGCTTTCTGTTTTAAAGCCTATGCTGTCGTTATTGGCCAATTGCGGGGGTATTCTATTGGCAAACAATGATTTAAAACTTCCTTCGACCAAAACGGCCACCATTTGGGGCGGAAGATTGAAGGTGCTGGCAAACTGATTCCACCGGGGCGATTTTGGATAATTATCCATCATTTGCAAATCGATGAGTACCGGTGGCTTGGCAACCCTGCTGTAGGATGAAGAAGCCAGAAGCGACGTTTTCTTTAATCCCGCCGCTGCAACGGTATCGAGGGTGCAGGGAAAATCGGTCATGATGGAGTTCAGGTTGTTCACTATGGGATGTTTGCTGCTGGCGGATATTACCGGGAAGTAATACCAGGGCAAAAACTCCTGCTTGGGTTGGTCGCCCACCATACCGGTAACAATTGGAATGGGTCGGGCATTGAGATCCAAAAGCAATTCCTGATTGAAACGAACGCCATATTTAAAGAAAAGGTCGTCGAGATTTAAATCCATGCCAAATCCCAAAGTAGTTCTTGTTTGCTGCAAACTATCCATTGTGGCATAAACGGGATCGAAGAACCAGATGATTTTTCCTCCCCGCATTAAATACTGGTCTAAAATAAACTTATCCTTCTCGCTAAAAGATGAGTCGGGTTTGGCAATGATAATGGCATCGTATTTATTGCGGATGATGATTCGTCCGGTGCTGTCGTACGATTTAAAATCGGTTAGACTGCCCAGCTGCTTGTTCATTCGAACCCTTTCCACACGATAGTATTCGGCCAGTGCATTTCCAATATCGGCGGTTTCTATCTTACTCAATTCGCCATGACCTTCGATGAAAGCCACCGCAGGACGGGTTTTTACTGCCAGTTGTCTGATAACGCTGGCTAAGGTAAACTCCAGATTCTCAATGGAGCTGTTGAGTACTTCTTCGGGGGGCATTCCTAAACGGGTTTTCAGCAAATCAACGGCACTTTCGTTGTTGAGGTACGAAACAATGGCACCCGGAAAAATGAGCTGCTCGGAGTTGCCTTCTTTCTCATTCACCTTCAGGTTGGTGGGTTGAAGCCCTTTTTCGACCAGCAGCTCATACACTTTATTACGTTCTTTTTCGTCGCTGCTTTCGCTGGGATCAACAAATTCGAACTCGACAAATCGGCTGTAGGCTCTAAACTCGTTGAGCATTTCGCGGGTTTCGTTGCGCAATCGCTTGAAACCTGCAGGGAAATCGCCTTCCAGATAAACCTTAAAGAATACATATTCATCAAGGTTTTTGAGCATGTCTTTTGTTGCAGGCGCCAGTGTATATCTTTTTTCGCTGGTGAGATCGATTCGGGTAAAGACATAGTTCGAAATAATATTCACGGCAACAATAATCACCAATCCATAAACCAATTGGATCAGATTGTTTCTTTTATAGAGATTGCTTTTCGTCTTCATATGCTTTACCATTTACGCGATTCTAAAACTATACGGGTGAGAATGATGAAGAAAGCCACAAAGCTGATGAAATAAACCAGATCGCGGGTATCAATGACTCCCCTGCTCATGGATGCATAATGCGAGCTGATTCCCAAAGACTTGATGAACAAATCGACCGGGCCAAACAAGTCGAGCGAATAGATGATTTCGAAGCCGAGATAGCTAAACGCTGTGAGCACAATGGCAGCGATAAAGGCAACTATCTGATTGTCGGTGATAGACGAAGCAAACAGCCCGATGGCCACAAACGAAGCACCCAAAAAAAGCAGTCCGATATAACTTCCCCAGGTTCCACCCATATCCATATTTCCCTGGGGAAATCCGAATACATAAACGGTAGCAAAAAACACCAATGTTGGAACGATGCTAATAACCACCAAACTCAATCCGGCTAAATATTTCGCCATGATGATTTGCAAATCGGTGAGTGGCTGGGTGAGTAAAATCTCGATGGTTCCGGCTTTTTTCTCCTCCGAAAACATGCGCATGGTAATGGCGGGAATGAGAAAAAGGAACACGAAGGGAGCCAGTAAAAACAGCGATTCGAGACTGGCATAGCCAAAATCGGGGATATTAAACTCCGTAGGGAAAACCCAAAGGAATAAACTACTGACCAGCAGAAAAACCACTATGACAATATATCCAATGAGGGAATTTAAGAATGAGCTGATTTCTTTAAAATACAGTGTTAGCATTGTTTAAAAACCTTTATGAGCGGCAAATTTACTAGATTTTGGGACATATTTTGCGGAAAGTTCAGCTGCGTTTTTACGCGTTGAACAGGCATGAACCCAAAGGGAAATCTGTCGTCTATTTAAACCGGAGATTGAGAATAAGCTCCAGATAATGTGCATCTACCTCGTCGAAAGAGTATTTCTCGCTGCTGTCCACGTCCAAAACTCCATAAATCAGGCCTTTGCTGTCTTTCAGCGGAACCACAATTTCGCTGTTGGAGCGGCTATCGCAGGCTATATGGCCCGGAAACTCGTGAACGTCGGGAACCACAATGGTTTCGCCCCTGTTGATGACAGCCCGGCACACTCCTTTATCTTTGGCTAATTTCATGCAAGCCACCGACCCCTGATAATGATCTACACACAACTCTCCGTCTTTTAACAGGTAATAGCCTGTCCAGAAGAAATATTCCATTTTATGATGCAACACGGCAATGATGGTGGCCCTTCGAGACGACTCGTCGGCACAGCCGGGCATAAGCTGTTCTATTTGCGAAAAAAGCCGCTGATAGCGGCCTTCTTTTTTGTTTTTGTCCATGTGACAAAATTAAGGATTTATAAAATCGGTCTACTGCAACGATTTGTTAAAAATGGAAGCCAAAAGTAATCTGCCCCAACGGACCAAATTCTGTTTTATAGCCATTGGCGGAACTTTTATCAACTACATCACTATTCGTCCGCTCATATTTATAAGAGTTTTTGTAAAGCTGATAGGAGAAAAAATACTCTGTTGATACCGAAAACTGTGGAATAATAAAATATTTAAATCCCAGGAAAGGTTTCACTCCATATGTAATCACAGTTTGTGATAATGTAACAGTATAATCCTCATAGTACTCATAGGTCGCTAAATAGTCGTATTTATTCTCAGAATTAATTTTCTGACGACCCATGGTTAAATCAAGCCCATAAAAAATCTGCATTCTTTTCAGGTTGGTATGCAATTCATATCCTATTGCGAAATTTTGCCCCCCAAAAGTTTGTTTGCTGGTGATGTTAAGGTTTTCATTATTATCATCTTCATCATCGCTATTAATCGATTGGCCATTAAAACTTATCTTAGCACGCAAGGCACCTTTCCCAAAATGATATTTGTAACCCATGCCTATGCTGGGGCCTTTACTAAAGTATGGATAGTAATAAATGTATTCGTAGTCATCATTCAGATAAAACAGATAAGAGAAGTCGCTGACATCTTTAAAAATATCGTCCACCTGAACATTAATTTCATGCTTTTTTTGGAAGTAATTGATTTCATCCTGCGCAAATGCTGTGGTTATTGCAAAGAGAACCACGATTGATAAAAGAATACGTTTCATGTTTAATTGTTTTTAAGTTTATTTGATGTAAGTTTATAATAACGCAAATCTAATAAAACTTATTATACGAAAAAGACGCCTCCAAATAAATGAAGGCGTCGGAAAAATTAATTGTATTAATTACTAAATGTCGAACTTAATTCCCTGAGCCAAAGGCAATTTTGTGCCATAGTTCACGGTATTGGTTTGGCGGCGCATATACACTTTCCAGCTATCGGAACCCGATTCGCGGCCACCGCCAGTTTCTTTTTCTCCACCAAAAGCTCCACCAATTTCAGCACCCGAAGTTCCCAGATTGATGTTGGCAATTCCGCAATCGGAACCTGCTAACGAAAGGAAAGTCTCGGCTTCGCGCATGTCTAAAGTGAAACAAGCCGAAGACAAGCCTTGTGGAACACCATTTTGAATTTCGATAGCATTCTCAATTCCACCAGAGTATTTGATTAAATAAACAATGGGCGCAAATGTTTCTTCCTGAACAATATGAAAATGATTTTCGGCTTCGGCAATACAAGGCATCACATAGTTTCCGCTCTCAAATCCTTCGCCTTCCATCACATAACCACCAAAAACAACGTTTCCGCCTTCCACTTTCACCTGTTCTACGGCATGAAGAAAAAGACTCACAGAATTCTGGTCAATGAGCGGACCAATCAAATAACTCTCGTCCAACGGATCGCCAATTTTCGATTTCAATCCTTCGTAGGCTTTCACAAAGCGGGTTTTCACTTGCTCGTAGATGCTTTCGTGAATGATGATTCGGCGGGTGGAAGTACAACGTTGACCAGCTGTTCCAACAGTTCCAAAAACGGTTGACATGATGGCCATTTGCAAATCGGCACTTGGGGTCATGATTACGGCATTGTTTCCGCCCAACTCGAGGATGGTTTTGCCCAAACGCTTGCCCACAATGGCGCCCACGCGTTTTCCAACGGCGGTGCTGCCTGTAACCGACATCAATGGAATTCTGTTATCGGCTAAGAAATTATCGCCCATAACGCTCGATTTGGCCACCACCAGGTTGAAAACACCTTCTGGCACATCGTTATCGATAAGCACTTGTTTTATAATATGTTGAGTAGCTAACGCAGTAATTGGGGTTTTTGAACTGGGTTTCCAGATAACAACATCACCGGCAATAGCAGCCAATGCACTGTTCCAAGCCCAAACGGCCACGGGGAAGTTATAGGAAGTAACAATTCCCACAATGCCCAGGGGATGATATTGTTCGGATAAGCGATGCTGAGGACGTTCCGATTGCAGGTTCACACCATTGATTAAGCGGGATTGTCCCACTGCAAAATCGCAGATATCAATCATTTCCTGAACTTCTCCTAATCCTTCCTGATATATTTTTCCCATTTCGAGAGAAACAAGAGCACCCAATTCTTCTTTGTACTCGCGGAGAGCCAAACCAATCTTGCGAACGATTTCGCCTCTCAAAGGAGCTGGGACATTACGCCAAACTTTAAAAGCTTCCTGAGCTTTGGTCATCACCATTTCGTAATCTTCCATGGTGGCATTTTGCACTTTGGCAATTTCTTTACCATCAATAGGCGACACACTTTTGGTAATATCACCTTTGGTTTCGAACCACTGAGCTCCGGTAGAAACACCCATATTCAGCTCTTTTATACCTAATTTTCCCAGAATTTGGGGAATGTTAACTTTTCTCATATGATAAAATTTCTATTATTTTTCGGGAGGCCAAATTTACGGATATATTTTTTTTGAATCCTACCAAAAACCCCATTTTGGTTATTTCAGTGTAACACGGAAAAGAGATTTTTTATTCTTAAATCCACTTTAAGATTGAAATTCATAAAGCATTGAAATTTGTCGTTTCGTGAGAAAAGTTTAAATCAGGCAATATTCGAAAAATGAAATATCAATTCTATCATCTATATACTTCTGAATTTATATGACATAGAAAAATATGATTGTTAATATCTTCTTTTTCGAGTATAATTAACATAAAAAAATTTCTAATACATTTGTAACCATGTATAATGTTGTTTAACATGGTTATTTTATGAAAAACTACTATTCAATTTCCGAAGTTGCCGATTTGCTCTCTGTAAGTAAAGAAACCCTAAGAAGATGGGATAAAAACGGAAAACTATCAGCTGTTCGCGAACCCATGAGTAATTATAGGGTATATCGCAAGGAACAATTGAAAATCTTTGATAGTCTTGAATTTCTCTTTGCACCTACTGATATAGAAAATGAAATTATCCCAAAACGGGAGTATTCATCCATTGAGCTCTTTGCAGGTGCTGGTGGACTGGCCATTGGGTTGGAGGAAAGCGGAATAAAATGCCTCGCACTGAATGAAATCGACCATTGGGCTTGTGAAACATTAAGAAATAATCGCCCAGACTGGAATGTGATTGAAGATGATGTAAAAAATATTTCATTCTCAAGTTATAAGAACAAGGTTGATGTTGTAACTGGCGGTTTTCCTTGTCAGGCTTTTAGCTATGCTGGCAAAAAACTAGGTCTAAATGATGCCAGAGGTACCTTGTTTTACGAGTTTGCGAGAGTTGTTCAGGAAACCATGCCTCCTATCTGCATAGGCGAAAATGTTCGCGGACTTATGAATCACGACAACGGCAGAACACTTCAAGGTATGATTTCTATTCTTGATGAAATTGGATACCATGTAATTACACCACGGATTTTTAAAACAATATTTTATAAGGTTCCCCAAAAAAGAGAGCGGGTTTTAATTGTTGGTATAAGAAAAGACCTTAATCATCATCTATATGAATTCCCAAAACCATTTAAAAAAGTCTTTACATTAAAAGATGCTCTTAAAAAAGGCGATTTATTCGATTCGGATGTGCCTCAGTCTCCCGGCTCTAAATACCCTTCCGGCAAAAAGGATGTTTTAGAGAAAGTTCCTGAAGGAGGTTACTGGCGCGACTTACCATTAGATATTCAGAAAGAATATATGGGAGCCAGTTTTCACTTGAGTGGTGGAAAAACCGGAATGGCACGAAGAATGAGTTGGTCAGAACCAAGTCTGACCTTAACTTGCAGCCCGGCACAAAAGCAAACTGAACGATGCCATCCTGACGAAACAAGGCCTTTTACCATCAGAGAGTATGCAAGAATCCAAACATTTCCAGATAATTGGGCTTTCTCAGGCTCGGTTTCTCAACAATATAAACAAATTGGCAATGCTGTTCCGGTAAATTTCGCAAAAGAAGTTGGCTACTCGATTATTAATTTTTTAAATAAAGCGAATACAGAATAAAAACTATTGCGCAGTTTAAAAATCTTTTATCTTTACGGCATAACATACATATAAAACAAAATTATAAATGCCATTTTTAAGTTGGATATCAGATTCAGACCTTCAACACGAGGTTTCTCAACTTTTAGCAATAGCAAAAAGTGCGCAAAAGGCTGCAGTTAAGGATTTTGGAAAAAATGTGATTGACCCTTTCGCAGCCATGATTGAAATGTCTGGCTTTGAGATTGATTTCGAAACCTGGATAAAAAGCGAAACAACCAGACAAGCTCAAAAAACTTTGCAAAACCACATCGGGGACTTTCATCAAAACATAGTTGGCTATTCAAAAGGTTGGGTAAACTTAAAAGTTGGAAATGTGATTGATCTCGCCTCAGCAGAAAATAAATGCATTGCGGAAATTAAAAACAAATACAATACGGTTTCCGGTGGAAAACTGTCCGATTTATACCACTCCCTTAACGATTTAATAAGCCCTAAATCAAGCATATACAAGGGATATACAGCCTATTATGTTGCCATTATCCCCAAAAACGGTCAACGTTACAATAAACCATTTATCCCATCCGACAAAAACAAAGGTGAAAAATGCCCATTAAATGAACATATAAGAGAAATTGATGGGGCGAGTTTTTATGCTTTAGCTACTGGTCATGAAAATGCTCTGCAGGAATTATTCACTGTTCTGCCTTCAGTTATTAATCATTGTACCAATGGGCTCATAAAAATTAAAAATATCAATAAGCTCAATGAATTCTTTAATCAGGCTTTCCGCCAATAATAATTGTTTCAATTTGTTGAAAATCAATAAACAATTGTTACTCTAAATAATCCCATTTTATACAATTTTTCTAACAAGATTTTCCTATTCAATCAAGCATCAGATAGTCCCATCAAAAAATCTATCTTATAAAAAACACTAATTTCTGTAACATTCTTTCAACTTACGCTTCTTAGTAGTATCGAGTAAGTTATGAAATATTCGGAGAAAATAAAAATGAACGAAAGTGAACAGTGGTTGTTAGTGAATGAACATAAATAATGTTAAATCGTCGCCAACAATAATAGCAACTCTCTGAATAACATAAACTTGCACAAAACGGCACGATTGTAGAACCATTAGAACAAAAGCGTGAAAAATGATTAGTCTGAAAAATATCAATAAAAGTTATACCACCGGCTCCAACTCCCTGCATGTGCTCAAAGGCATCAATCTGGGAATAGAAAAAGGCGAATTGGTTTCCATTATGGGCTCCTCCGGCTCCGGAAAATCAACCTTATTGAATATTTTAGGAATTTTAGACAATTACGATCAGGGTGAATATTTCCTCGATGGAACCCTCATGCAAAATCTTAACGAGAAAAAGGCTGCCTATTACCGAAACAAAATGTTAGGCTTTGTATTTCAATCGTTTAACTTGATTTCTTTTAAAAATGCCATGGAAAATGTGGCACTTCCACTCTACTATCAGAATGTAGCACGCAAAAAAAGAAACCTCATTGCCATGGAATACCTCGATAAAATGGGGCTGAGAGAATGGGCCAACCATATGCCAAACGAGCTAAGCGGCGGACAAAAACAACGTCTCGCCATTGCCCGTGCTCTTATTGGTCAACCTAAGGTTATCCTGGCCGACGAGCCCACTGGCGCTCTCGATACCACCACCTCCTACGAAGTGATGAAAATTTTAAAAGAAATCAATGAATCCGGCATCACCATCATCCTGGTAACTCACGAACACGATATTGCCGCCATGACCAACCGAATCATCTGGCTTAAGGATGGCATTATCGAGAAAAATATCTACAACGGCGACCTGAAGGCATTCCGCGAAGAAAACCTGCGGTCCGGAGGGATACCCAAACCACAGAACCATGAAATAATGATATAAACCCACACACAAATCACCATGAAAACCAATCAAACTTTGAACACAAATCCGGCAAGTAATGCTCCCGATACACTCAAGTTGTTGAGGGAGTTTTACCTGCAATATGCCAAAAGAACCAGACAGGAAGAGGTTGATTTAAAAGCTGACCAATACACTGTATTTCAGCAAAAAGTAAATTTAGCTCTATTTCAATCCCACAATTCGTAAAATTTAAAAAATATGTTCGACCTCGATAAATGGCAGGAAATATTTGAGACTATTAAAAAGAACAAGCTGCGGACCTTTTTAACAGGGTTTAGCGTGGCCTGGGGAATTTTTATGCTCATTATTCTGCTTGGCTCGGGCTATGGACTCGAAAACGGCGTGAGTAAAGAATTTGCCGGCGATGCCGTAAATTATATTTCCATCAACGGCGGCGTGACCAGCAAACCGCATAAAGGCATGAAACCGGGAAGGTTTATCGAATTCGAAAACGAAGACGAAGATTTGTTGGCCAGCCTGAGCCATGTAGAAAAAACAAGTAACCGTTCCCGCATTTGGCAGGTGAGCACCGTAAACTATAAAAGCGAATACGGCACATTCGACATCTTTGCCATTACCCCCGAATATGGCCATGTGGAAGCCCTTGAAATGGTTCAGGGGAGATTTTTGAATCAGCTCGATCAAAACCAAAACCGCAAAGTTGCCGTGATTGGGCGCATTGTTTTTGAAGAATTATTTAAAGGCGGCTCCGCCATTGATGCCTATATCAATATTGGCGGCGTTCCGTTCAAGGTTGTGGGAATCTTTAACGATCCCGGCTCCGACCGCGATTTACAACGTATTTACATTCCCACATCAACAGGACAAATGGTTTTCGGCATGGGAAAAGACATCAATTCCATTCAGGTAATGCTGGGCAATGCCTCATCCGAAGAAAGTCAGAAAACCGTTGAAGAAATTAAATCAACGCTCGCCGAGCGGTTTAAATTCGATCCACAGGATACCAGAGCACTTTTCATTTTCAACAGCATCGAAAACTACCAGCAGTTTATGGATTTATTTGCCAGCATCCGCATTTTTATCTGGTTTATTGGCATTGGGACTATCATTGCCGGAATTGTAGGCGTTAGCAATATTATGATGATTGTGGTGAAAGAACGCACAAAAGAAATTGGAGTAAGAAAAGCCCTGGGTGCCACTCCTTTCAGCATCGTGAGCCTCATCCTTCAGGAGAGCATAGCCATTACTGCTTTTGCAGGCTATGTGGGACTGGTTTTGGGAGTTGGATTGCTCGAACTGGTGAGAAGCAGTTTTCAGGGCGATAGCTATTTTGCAAACCCCGAGGTCAACATCAATGTGGCCTTGGGAGCTACCTTTATTCTCATTATTGCCGGTGCTTTAGCCGGCTTTGTGCCAGCCCGCAAGGCTGCTTCCGTAAAACCTGTAGTTGCCCTCAGAGACGAATAAAACGTAAAAACGAAACCCATGCAATTGTTCAACAACGATAAATTTCAGGAAATATGGTACACCATCAAGCAGAATAAACTGCGTACCTTCTTCACCGCTTTTGGTGTTTTTTGGGGAATTTTTATGCTGGTGGTAATGCTGGGAGCCGGCAAAGGCTTACACAATGGTGTGAGCACCAGCATGGGCGATATGGCTACCAACAGCATGTTTATGTGGGGAAACAGAACCACCATGCCCTATAAAGGATTTGTTCGGGGTCGATGGGTTCGGTTCGACAATGATGATACCCGCGCACTCGCCGAACAAATTCCCGAAATAGAATATCTGGCTCCACGACTCCAGGTTTTTGCCACCGAAGGTCAAAACAACGTGGTGAGAGAAGAACGAACTGCCGCCTATTCCATTCAGGGCGATTATCCCGATTATAATAAAATTGACCCATCGAACATTCTCAAAGGACGGTTTATCAACGATAACGATATTGGCGAAAAGCGAAAAGTGGTGGTAATAGGAAAAAGGGTAGCCGAAGAAATGTTTAAACCCGACGAAAACCCCATTGGCCAGTATTTAAAAATCAATGGTGTATTCTTTCAGGTGGTTGGAGTGAGCAGCAGCAAGAAAAACGATCAACAGGCCGAAGAAGAAAACCGGCAGGTTTTTATGCCGTTCACCACCATACAGTCCACCTACAATATGGGAAACCGTGTGGGCTGGTATTCCATAACCGCCAAAGAAGGTTATTCGGCAGCCGACGTTTTGGAAAAAGCCAAAACAGTGATGAAGACAAGGCATAGTATTGATCCAGAAGATAGCCGCGCCATTGGTTCCTTTAATGTGGAAGAAGAATTTCTGAAAATGACACGACTCTTCGCAGGTATCAGCGGGCTTATCTGGATTGTGGGCATTGGAACATTGTTTGCCGGGGTAATTGGCGTGAGCAATATTATGCTCATCATCGTTAAGGAAAGAACCAAAGAAATTGGAGTTCAACGGGCTTTGGGAGCAACCCCATGGCAAATCAGAAAACAGATTATCATTGAATCTGTATTGCTCACATCCTTTGCCGGATATTTCGGTCTGGTGGTTGGCGTGGGTATTCTGGAACTCATTAACTATCTGCTGATTAAAATGGGAGCAGGAACTCAGATGTTCAACAACCCCGAAGTCGATTTTCAGAAAGCGGTTCTGGCTCTGGTATTGCTTGTAATCTCAGGAGCTTTGGCCGGATTGATTCCCGCCAACCGAGCCGTAAGTATAAAACCCATCGATGCCCTTCGCGACGAATAAACAAAAATGAAATTTTGTAAAATGATATAAAACGAATATAAATGAAAGCATTCTTTAAAATACTCATCGCATTAATAATCCTGGGGATATTTGGTTATACCTTGTACTTTCTTTGGGCCAAATCGCAGGAAAAGCCCGTGGTATTTGAAACCACTCAGGCCACCCAAGCCAACATAATTAAAAAAACAACGGCCACCGGCACCGTTAAACCTCGCAAAGAAATCGAAATCAAACCCAAAGTTTCGGGAATTATCGACGAAATATTTGTAGAGGAAGGTCAAATTCTTCACAAAGGCGACCTCATAGCCCGGGTAACCATCATTCCCGATATGGTGAACTTGAACAATGCCGAATCGCGGGTGGAAAGAGCTCGTATTCAACTGAAATTCATCGAAACCGTTTATAACAGACAAAAAGAGCTGTTCGAGAAAAATGTGATTGCCCGCTCAGAATTCGACGAAGCAGAAACCAACTATCAGAATTCGCAGGAAGAACTAAACTCGGCCATTGGAAATCTGGAGCTCATCCGCGATGGACAAACCAGCAAGGCCAAATCGACCACCAACACCCTCATCACTTCTACCATAGAAGGTATGATTCTCGAAATTCCTGTGGAAGAAGGAAACAGCGTGATCGAGAGCAATACCTTTAACGATGGCACCACCATTGCCACCGTGGCCGATATGGGCGAAATGATTTTCGAAGGAAAGATTGACGAGTCGGAAGTGGGAAAAATAAAGGAAGGAATGCCCCTTATTCTCACCATCGGTGCCATTGAAAATACTGAATTCGAAGCCCTTCTGGAGCATATCTCGCCCAAAGGTGTCGAAGAAAATGGGGCTGTTCAATTCGAAATAAGAGCCAAAGTGCAACTTCGCAGCGACCAGTTTATCAGAGCGGGTTACAGCGCCAATGCTGCCATTGTTCTCGACCGCCGCGATCAGGTGATCTCCATCAACGAAAGCCTGCTCCAATTCGAGAAAGACAGCGCCTTTGTAGAAGTGGAAATCCGCCCGCAGGAATTCGAAAAAAGGTGGATAAAAACCGGGTTGAGCGATGGAATATCCATTGAAGTAATCGAAGGCATCAGCTCCACCGACAAGATAAAAATAATTAAACAACAGTAACTTACAGAAATATTTAAAATTAAGTTCCCCGTTACATCACAGGGTTTTTTTTATAGGATCAATTAATTTTGGATTTTGTTATATCAGGGAATTGGCAACGATTCTCTGATTTTTTTGCTTTCGCAGACTTGGGTAATGTTAGTAAAAATCCATTGTGCCTCTGTTTTAAAATTGGATAACCCTTATTTTTGCATCTATGGAAGACCAGAATATTCAAAACAGAAATACAGGAATCCCGCAAACGGAATTTATGCAACCCCGTAAAAACAAAACGGCTTCAAGTCCTTTCGATTTGGGACGCATTCCTCCGCAGGCTTTGGATTTGGAAGAGGCTGTATTGGGAGCACTACTGCTTGAAAGAGATGCACTTACCTCGGTAATCGACATCCTGAAACCCGACATTTTTTATAAGGAAGCCCATCAGAAAATATTTAAAGCCATCAGCATTTTGTTTGCCGATACAGAGCCCATTGATATACTAACGGTGACCAATAAGCTAAAAACCCTCGGTCAGTTAGACGAAGTGGGCGGCCCTTATTACATTTCGCAGCTCACCAACAGAGTGGGTTCCACGGCCAATATTGAGTTTCATACCCGCATTCTGGCTCAGAAATTTATTCAACGCGAATTGATAAGGGTTTCATCTTCCACCATTAAAGATGCTTTTGAAGACTCCACCGATGTTTTTAACCTCCTCGACAGAGCCGAACAGAGCCTTTTCGATATCAGCGAAAACAATTTCCGCCGCGAATCGCTTGACATGAAAACCCTGGTGATGGAAGCCATTAAAGAAATAGAAAAAGCAAAAAACAGCGAAGGGAAATTGCGGGGTGTTCCTTCTGGCTTCACCGAGCTCGACAGGCTCACGGCTGGATGGCAAAAATCGGATTTGGTAGTTATTGCAGCCCGCCCGGGGATGGGTAAAACTGCCTTTGCGCTGTCGCTCACCCGAAATGCTGCCATTGCCGGTTATCCGGTGGCCTTTTTCTCGTTAGAGATGTCGTCGGTGCAGCTGGCTACCCGTCTCATCTCGTCCGAAACCGAAATCAGCGGCGAAAAACTTAAAAAAGGGGAGCTGCGCGAAGATGAGTGGAGACAACTGAATACCAAAATTAAATCGCTCGAAGATGCCTCCATCTTTATCGACGACACCCCTGCCCTTTCCATTTTCGAGCTTCGGGCCAAATGCCGCCGTCTCAAGGAACAACACCAGATTCAACTCATCGTGATCGACTATATCCAGCTCATGAGGGCTGGTGATAACACAGGAAACCGTGAACAGGAAATCAGCTCCATTTCGCGTTCACTCAAAGCACTGGCTAAGGAGCTTAATGTGCCTGTTTTGGTCCTTTCGCAGCTGAACCGATCGGTGGAAACCCGTGGTGGATTAAAAAAACCACAGCTCTCCGACCTTCGCGAATCGGGCGCCATAGAGCAAGATGCCGATATTGTGCTTTTCATTTACCGCCCCGAATATTATGGTATTACCGAAGACGATAACAACGTAGACACCAAAGGAAAAGGCGAAATCATCATTGCCAAACACAGAAATGGTTCGCTGGATTCTGTTTATCTGAAATTTGTGGGTCAGTATATTAAATTCACCGATTTAAATAATTTTGAAAGCAACAATACCTTCCGTTCGTCCATGAACAATAACACCGATTTTGAATCGGGAGGCAATACCAAACGAATCAAAAGTAAAATGGACGAATTACCCGAGGATCAAACATTCTTAGAACAATCAGACGATGGCCAGGTTCCGTTTTAAACTCATCTTTAGCCTTCCGGTACTTTGGATTTTGATGTTGGTTTTTTCTTCAAGGCCCGCACAGGCAGCCTTTTTACTGCTCCCCATGGACGAAACCCAAACCAATCATTTGAAATCGTACGGAATTGCCTATTGGGTTATCTCTAAAAATGTTACGATTGATTGGTTGCTGAATTATCGAGGTGGAAGCTTCATGTTTCCTCACAACGGGCTTTTTGAGGATGAATGCAATATCAGAGGAGTGAGCTATCAGGTTATTGCCGATGCTCAGGCAGCAGCCATTCTCACCGAAATTGCCGCCCCCGACCTGAATATGGATGCCATAAAGCTGCATAAAGCCCCAAAAATTGCGGTTTACTCCCCCAAAAACAAACAACCCTGGGACGATGCTGTGACCCTGGCACTTTCCTACGCCGAAATTCCTTACGATGTTATTTACGATGAAGAAGTTATGGGCAACAAATTGCTCAATTACGATTGGCTTCACCTGCATCACGAAGATTTTACGGGTCAATATGGCAAATTCTGGGCCCGCTACCGCAATGCTGCGTGGTATATCGAGAATCAAAAAGAAGCAGAACTTACGGCTCAGGCTCTGGGTTTTTCGAAGGTTTCGCTGCTGAAACTGGCTGTGGCAAAAAAAATCAGAGATTTTGTTTTGGGTGGAGGCTATATGTTTTCCATGTGTTCGGCTCCCGATAGCTTCGATGTGGCTTTAGCCGCCGAAGGCGTAGATATTTGCGAATATATGTTCGATGGCGATCCTGCCGATCCTCAGGCACAGCAAAAACTCAATTTCGACAATTGCATGGCATTCACCAACTTCAAAATCAGTATGAATCCGCAGGAATACGAAATATCGAATATCGATGTGGATCCAATAAAACGGGGCATAGAACAAAAAAACGACCTCTTCACCCTTTTCGAATTCTCGGCCAAATGGGATCCGGTGCCCACCATGCTTTGCCAAAACCACGAAATGGTGGTTCGCGGATTTATGGGACAAACCACTGCATTCAATAAAAACACACTCAAGCCCAATGTGCTCGTGATGGGTGAAAACAAAGCACTGGGCGAAACCCGCTACATCCATGGGGAATTTGGCGAAGGAACCTGGACATTCTATGGCGGTCACGATCCCGAAGACTATCGGCATATGGTGGGCGATCCTCCTACCGATTTAAATCTTCATCCAAACTCATCGGGCTACAGACTCATTTTGAACAATGTTTTGTTTCCTGCGGCCAAAAAACAGAAACGAAAAACCTAAATCAAAAGATTGATTAAATATTGATAATCAATCATTTTTTATAACAAATGGCTTCGCTGTCAAAATCTAAAGTCCATGAATCTGACCAAATTTCTCTTCATCATTTTTGGAACTATTTCCCTTGGTCTGGGGGTTATGGGCATTTTTATTCCGGGGGTTCCCACCACTCCATTTTTATTATTAGCCGCCGCACTCTATTTAAAAAGCTCAGTACGTCTCTATAGATGGATTACATCGCACCCCCTAATTGGAAGCTATATTGCTGATTATCATCAAGCTAAAGGAATGAGTTTGAAACAAAAGATATCGGCCATTTCCATTATGTGGTTCATGCTGATTTTATCGGTAACCTATTTTATTCAATCCAACACACTGAAAATATTCGTCATTATTGTGGGGATAATTGGTACTTTGGTTATGGGTTTGTGGGTACCAACTGCCCGCCGAAGCCCCCCATCAGAAAGTCTCAATGAAAAAGACAACCCGTAGTTTTTTACTCCAGTACTTCAATCATCACGGGCAACGATTTTAAATCGTCGAATCCCGGAAGATGGAACTGATAGAATTGCTGAAGTTTATAGAGCAATTGTCTGCGCTCCGCACGAGAAATAATCAGCGAACTTCCAAAGTCTTCGTTTTCACGGAGCTGAATGAAAATCTGGCTCAGGGGTTGTCGAATGCACAACTCTTCGGGCAAAATAAGTGAGGTAAATTTGCCCTCCTGCAAGTCGAAGTATTCTTGCCCGGGAGCATAGTTCATGGTGGTTTCGAAGCCCAGATAATGCGTAAAGCGCAACATAAACCACAGGTGGAAATTTTGATAATGCTCTTTCATGGCATCGAGGTAAAGCAGCGAATGAAAGACAAAGCCAAACATGGATTCGTTTTTCTCAATTTCTCTGACCGACTGAAAAATCAACTCGTTGAGAAAAACTACCATAGACGATTTTTTAATATCGTAGGGGATGGATTGATACACATGAGCCGATTTGATTTCTTTTATATGGTGCAAATCGCGACCGGATTTCTCGTAAACTACCATTTCGAGCAAGCTCAAGGGCTGAAACAGATTCAGCGGATTTTTAGAGTTCTTTTTCCTAACCCCCGGAATTATATAGCTTCGCATTCCTAATGCCTCGGTAAAAACCTTAACAATAATGCTTGTTTCGGAGTATTTGGTGGTCTTTAAAACTATTCCGTTTGTTTTTTCGGTCATCATTTGATTCGGGGATAAGATTCAGCTAAGCACAATATTTTGCTAAGGTGGCTAAAATAACCACAAAAACCCCGAAAACTTACGTTTTCGAGGTTAATATCTTATAAAATCGCCTTTTTTGGAGAAATTAAGCCTTTTTAGGAACGATCAGTTTGCCTTTATAATACAAGTCGCCGTCAACATAGTAAGCTCTGTGATAAATATGAGCTTCGCCGGTGGTTGGACAAATAGCCAGCTGTGGAGCTGTAGCTTTGTAGTGGGTTCTTCTTTTATCCCTTCTGGTATTCGAAATCTTATGCTTAGGATGTGCCATTTTCCTTGTTTTTTATCTTTTAATTATCTTTTTTCAATTTTTTTAGTGCTTCCCACCGGGGGTCGATATCGTCGCCCTGTAAAGAATCGTCATGGGTTTCTTTATTAAAATACTCGAGGTCGCATCCGGGCTCACCATTTTCCAAATCGGGATGGGTAAGTCGCATGGGCAGGCTCAGACTAATAAACTCATAGATATACTGTGCCAACTCCACCTGATGCTCTTTCTCATCGAGAATGAGGATACTTTCCCCTTCCTCAATGGTTTCGTGCCCAAATTTTACCAGCAGCATTTCTTCAAATTGAATGCTGTGGGTAATAAGCTCCAGACAACGATCACATTCCACATCAACTTCGCCATCGAAATAGAACTGAAAATTCAGCATGGTTTCCTGTTTTAACAATTCAATATTCAGCTGAATACGGCTGTGAACAATCCGGGTATTTTCAAAAGAATGAAAGAACTTGTCGTCAATTAAGAAATCGAACGAATGGTCGCCGTTTTTGAGTCCGGTAAAGGAAATATTATAATCCTTCAAAACATTCATTAGGTTTCTCTTTGAAAATTCGGGCTGCAAAAGTATAAATAAATTCTCATTAAGCCAAACCCTTTTTGTATTTTATTTGGAGAAATCAATAGCACCGAATCCCTTGATTTTTAGTGCTCTTTCTTCATTTCATACTTTGGTTCAGATTTTCTAAAAGGCTTCGCCTTAGTATGAGCGGGCAAAAACCACTCTGAATTTCGAAGGCTTCCCGGAATAAATGCATTTGCCGTCTTCAATCTCCGCATCTAAAGGTATGGCTCTGATGGTGGCTTTAGTTTCGTCTTTAATGCTTTGCTCGGTCTCTGGAGTTCCATCCCAATGGGCATATAAAAATCCGCCTTTTTCTATTTCCACATTGAATTCTTCCCAGGTGTCAACTTTTCGGGAGTTTTCGTTGCGGTATTTTTCAGCCTTGGTATAGAGATTTATCTGTATTTGTTCCAACAGCGATTCTATGTGGTTTTCAATGCCTTCCATAGCCACCACATCTTTGGTAAGGGTATCGCGGCGAGCAACTTCAACCGTTCCATTTTCCAAATCGCGGGGGCCAATGGCTAAACGAACAGGAACTCCTTTGTACTCGTACTCAGCAAATTTGAATCCTGGTTTCCGGGTATCGCTATCGTCATACTTCACACTGATGCCTTTGCTTCTGAGCTGTTTCACTATGGTTTTTACTTTCTCTGAAATGGCTGCCAGTTCTTCTTCCTTGCGGTAAATAGGAACTATAACTACCTGAATAGGAGCGAGTTTAGGAGGAAGCACAAGTCCGTTGTCGTCGCTGTGGGTCATAATAAGAGCCCCAATCAATCTGGTAGAAACGCCCCAACTGGTAGCCCAAACGTAATCGAGTTTGTTCTCCTTGCTGAGGAACTTCACATCGAAAGCTTTGGCGAAATTTTGTCCTAAAAAGTGTGATGTGCCCGCCTGTAGCGCTTTACCATCCTGCATCATAGCTTCGATGCAATAGGTCTCCAAGGCACCTGCGAAACGTTCGTTGGGCGATTTTGTTCCCTTTAGTACAGGAATGGCCATCCATTCTTCGGCAAATGTTGCATACACTTCGAGCATTTGCTTTGCTTCGGCAAGGGCTTCGGTTTCGGTGGCATGGGCTGTATGACCTTCCTGCCACAGAAACTCGGCGGTGCGCAAAAACAATCGGGTTCTCATCTCCCACCGAACCACATTGGCCCACTGATTGATTAAAATGGGCAGGTCTCTGTACGATTGAATCCATCTTTTATAGGTATCCCAGATAATGGTTTCGGAAGTAGGGCGAACAATAAGTTCTTCATCCAATTTGGCATCGGGATCCACCACAATGCCTTCGGGGCCGTTTTTCAATCGGTAATGAGTTACTACTGCACATTCTTTGGCAAAACCCTCCACATGCGAAGCTTCCTTGCTAAAGAATGATTTGGGGATAAATAGCGGGAAATAAGCATTTTCGTGACCTGTTTCTTTAAACATCCGGTCCAACTCCTTCTGCATGGTTTCCCAAATGGCATAGCCATAAGGTTTAATAACCATCGATCCCCTAACCGATGAATTCTCGGCGAGCTGGGCATGCTTCACAATGTCATTGTACCATTGCGAATAATTTTCTTCTCTTGTTGAAAAATTTTTAGCCATTGTAATTTGTGGTATAGTATTTGCTTTTTGTTGAATGCCGCAAAATTAGAAAATAATACAACAATATAATTTCGAATCCGGCAAATTATTATTAATCAAGTTAAATGGAGGTGATTATGAAAACCCTGGTTAGATTTCTGAGTATCGCAACAGCAATAGCACTTTACTCCTGTACTTCATCCTATCAATCCACTGGTACTCAAGACGATGTATATTCTTTTGGTACCCCAAAAACCCGGATTGCAACCCAATCGACCGAAGTACAACCCAATACCAATACATATCAAAATGTTCAGGAACCCTATAATCAGGCCGGCGAGACGGTGATTAAATCCAATCCCGCCGATTATTCTACCCAACAGGCAGAATATAATCAGCCTGTATATCAGGATCAGATTGTGGAGCTTGAGGGGGAATCTTATTACGAAACATCGTTTGTTAGCGACGACTATTACGACTATTCCTATGCTTCCAGAATTAAACGATTCCACGAACCCATGGATGGAGTTGGCTACTACGACAGCTACTATACCAACAGATACTGGTACGACTACAACCCAATGAGCTGGGGAACAACCATTTATATAGGATACGACTATGCCTATCCCTATTACAACTACTCTTACTACTACCCCGTTCATGGCGGTTTCTACTGGGGATCGCCCTGGTACTCACCTTATTATAGCTACAATTACTGGGGATATCCCAACTATTGGGGCGGGTACCGGGGTGGTTATTATGGTGGCGGGTACTGGGCCGGCTATAATAACGGATACTGGGATGGATATTACGACGGAAGCCATTGGGGTCATTATAACCCCTGCGATGTGAACAGCCATTATTATGGCAACAGAAACCATAGCTACAATTCCTATGGATCGAACCGCAGTTCCAATAACAGGTCTGCTATATCGGGTACCGATTATAAAACCGATCAGGAAGCAGGAAGAAATATGGGCAGCAGAACACAGGGTCGTTCGGAGCGCGATTTCAACAGCGACAGAAACGGCTACTTCAGCGGAGCTACTCAAACCGCCAACTCCCGCAATCAGAATACTGTAAACGCTCAGGGCAGAGCCGACCGCACCGGACAAGTAAATCAGGACAGAACCAGTACCCGCCGCGAAGCCGATGGCAGCAACTCTCAGCGCATGGGGGCTTCGAGAACCGGAACCACCGATGCCAACCGCTCCAACTATAGCTACCGCAAATATCAGGATACCGAGCGTGGAAAATCTGAAAAATATACCCGTCCACAAGCCGAAGGAAGGTCAACTACCGCAACCGGTACTTCGGGAACCAGAAAAGATTCTGACCGTTCGCAAGGCCGTTCTACCTACGAAAGACCCAATACCAACAGAGAAAGCTCTGGCCAAAACACCAGAACCTATTCTCCACCAACCAACAGCAGAAATAATCAATCTACTGGTACCAACTATTCAACCCCTTCAAGAACCACCAACAGCTCGGGCTCCGGAACCAGTACCCGTTCCTACTCTTCGCCCAGCCGCAGCAGCTACTCATCACCAACGAATGGTGGTGGCGGAAGCACAAGAAGCAGTGGCGGAAGTAGCGGAGGAAGCTCCGGAGGTTCTTCACGCTCAGGTAGCAGCGGTGGTGGTCGCAGGTAATTGTATAAATCAGCATTTTTAACTTCAACAAAACACAAAGTCATGAACTTCAGAAAAATATTACTCACCAGCATGGCACTGTTTACAATAACAACGCTCATTGCTCAAAATGCTGAGGATGCACTCAGATACAGCTCCTACTCTACCACTGGTACTGCCCGGTTCATGTCACTTTCGGGCGCACTGGGAGCCATAGGCGGCGATTTAACTACCATCAATAATAATCCGGCAGGTTTGGGGATTTATAAAAGCTCTGAATACATTTTCGCCCCCCGGTATCTCTACAATAAAGTAGAATCGAATTTTGGCGGCGAATTTCGCTCCGACTCCCGCGACAATATCAACTTTGGTACACTCGGTCTGGTGACTTCAATGCCTGTGGTAAACAGACTAAACCCCGATGCTCCTGGCTGGAAATATGTGCAATTTGGTTTTTCGGTGAACAGAATCGACAATTACTGTTCCGATATCACCATTGAAGGCAACTCTATCGGTGGCTCGAAAGTGAACGAGTGGCGCAGCGATGCCCAAGGAAACCTACCCGAAAATCTGAACTATTTTGGCAGCAACTTAGCCTGGGAAACCTATTTACTCGACACCATCAACGGCTATCCTACCGATTATATCACCGCTGTTCCGGTGGAAGGGGTAAATCAAAAATACACATCCAGCAGCAAAGGCTACAAAAACGAAATGACTTTTGCTTTCTCCGGAAACTATAATAACAAACTTTTTCTGGGAATGGGCATGTCGTTTGTGTTTCTCAACTACAGCAAAATCTACAGCCTTACCGAAACTGCCCTGATCACACCTAACCAAGGCGAATTTGATTCGTTCACCTACTACGACGAGCTCTCGACACGAGGCAATGGTATTAATGCCAAGCTCGGAGTCATTTACATGATAACTCCCGCCATCAGAATCAGCGGGGCTTTCCACTCGCCCACCTGGTACTATAATATGACCGATAGCTATTTTTCAAGGGTTGAAAGTCAGATGTTCGACGGGCAGAAATACAACCAATCATCGCCCAATGGTAAATTCAATTATACCATGACAACACCTTTCAGGGCATCAGCCGGAATTGGGATAGTGATTGGTCAAATGGGATTCGTGAGTGCCGATTACGAATACTTAGACTATAGCCTGGCTTCATTCAATTCAACCGATTACGCATTCTCCGACGAAAATCAGGATATTAAAACCGATTTCCTGGCCACCCACAACGTGCGCATCGGAACTGAATGGAATCTGAACAATTTCTTTATTCGTGGTGGTTATGGCTTTTCTACCAGCCCTGTGGACGAATCGTTGAATAAACTCACCCACGACCAATACAGCTTTGGCTTCGGTTACCGTTCCGGACCGCTGATGCTTGATTTTGCCTTTCTGCAAAAACTCAACAACCAGAAATACTATATCTACGACCCCAATTTTGTGAATGCGGCCTATATTGAAAGCAAAACCAGTTATTACGGAGTTACTCTGGGCTTAAAGTTCTAAAAAACAAAGAGAAAAAAGAATAAAGACAGCCATGGCTTTTAATAAGCTCTGGCTGTTTTTCCTTCTATATAATTGATAAAGCTGGTATTCACCACTTTATTTCCACCGGGGGTTGGATAGTCTCCTGTAAAATACCAGTCTCCAGTATTGTTTGGCACCGCAATATGCAGGTTTTCAATACTTTGGAACATAAGCTTCACCTTAGCTTTTACATTTTTGGGGCTCACCAGCAAGGCGATTTTATCGCTGATTTGCTGCGGCGTAAGGGGCTCATAAATTTCTTTTACAAAATTCACTACTTCTTCTTTCGGAAGGCCTTCCTGTGCTTTGCATTTTTTATAAACGGTATTAATGACCGATTCCTGATGGGTTTCTCTGAGCAATTCAATGGCAGCTTTAAAAGCAATAAAATCGCCAAGACGGGTCATGTCGATGCCGTAACAATCGGGATAGCGGATTTGAGGAGCCGACGACACCACAATAATCTCGGTGGGGCCTAAGCGGTCGAGAATGCTGATGATACTTTGTTTGAGAGTGGTGCCGCGTACAATGCTGTCGTCGATAATTACCAACTTATCTTTTCCTTCTATGATGCTTCCATAGGTAACATCGTAAATGTGTCCAACCAAATCGTCGCGCTGTTTATCCTGAGTAATGAAAGTACGAAGCTTCATATCTTTCACAGCTACGGTTTCCATCCGCGGATTAAAGAGCATGATTTCTTCCACTTTTTCCTTGGTCAATTGATTGCCCAAAGCCAGAATTTTCTCAGTTTTCACCTCATTACAGAAGGCGTTTACAGCTTCGACCATTCCCCGATAGGCCACGGCGGCGGTATTGGGGATATATGAAAAAACGGTGTTTTTAAGATCGTAGTTGATTTCGCGAAGAATTTCGGGAGTGATAATGGCTCCCAGTTTCTTACGTTCTTTATAGATATCCTGATCGGTACCGCGGCTAAAATAGATTCGCTCGAATGAACAGGCTGTTGGATTTCCGGCGGGTTTCACTTCCACTTCTTCGAGAATATTCTGGTGTTTAATGATGAGGGCATGGCCGGGTTTAATTTCTTTAACCTGATCGGCTTTCACATTGAAAGTAGTTTGAATGACCGGACGCTCCGAAGCTGCCACCACAATCTCGTCGTCGGCATAATAGTATGCAGGGCGAATTCCGTTGGGATCGCGCAAAACAAAAGCATCGCCATGACCAAAAAGACCGGTTATTACATAGCCTCCATCCCAATCGAACGAGGACCGGCGCAGAATGCTCTGAATATTGAGAGCATCGGCAATTTTTTTGGTGGCCTCGCTTTTGGAAAAGCCTTCGTATTTATAGCGTCGGTAAAGTTCTTCGTTTTCTTCGTCGAGGAAATGTCCGATTTTTTCGAGCATGGTAAGCGTATCGCTGGTTTCGACAGGAAATTGACCAAACCCCACCAACCTATCGAAGAGCTCGTTCACGTTGGTGAGATTGAAATTGCCGGCAAGCACCAGATTCCTTGTTTTCCAGTTATTGGTTCTCAACACCGGATGAATTTTCTCAATATCATTGGCACCGAAAGTTCCATAACGCAAATGACCCATGAAAACTTCGCCTGTAAAGCGCATGGTTTGCTTGAGCCATTGTACATCGTTCAAACGCTTGGGATTCTCTTTTTCGAGCAATTGAAGTGGCTCGTAGGCGGCGGAAAAAATATCTTTAATGGGAGTTGTTGAATTGGAGCGTTGACGGTCGATATATCGGTGACCGGGTGGTAAATTCAGTTTTATACTGGCAATTCCGGCTCCATCCTGCCCACGGTTATGCTGTTTCTGCATGAGAAGATGCATTTTATTCAATCCATAAAATGCTGTTCCATACTTGGCAAGATAGTATTCCAATGGTTTACGCAATCGTAAAAGAGCTATTCCACATTCGTGCTTGATCTGATCACTCATTTTATTAAATTTGCTATGGCTTTGTAGGTGCAAAAGTACCACTAAAAAACATTCCTATGAAAAAAATATTCCTTCTCCTTACCCTCGTATTATCCACTGTGGCGTTTGCTCAGTATTCAACCCCCGGAAATTATAACTCCTATACTCTTGACAATCTGGTAACTATATCCGATGGAGCAGTAACTTTTGAAGGCGATTATTATCAGTTTCACCAGGATATAACCATAAGCCCCACCGATACTCTGACCATTATTCAACAAGGCGTTTTATCGATTGACGAAGGGGTCTTGTGGACCATTGCCGGAGTTCTGATTATTGATGGAGAGCCCTTGTTCGAAATAATAAACATGGATGGTTTTGCCAATTTCCTGGGAATCCGCTTCGAGAATTCGGTGGGAAGCAGCATCAATAACGCCAATATTACCGATTGCGGCGGGATAAAACTGGTGGAATCGGATGTTCAGTTTACCTACAGTCAGTTTCATCATTTTGGGCAGGATTATTCAACAGCCACCATCGATTTGTTTCAGTCAAATCCTATTATTAGCCATTGCACAATCAACGACAATGCTGGCCCTGCCATTGCTTCTGGAGCCAACGGTGCTTCGAGCCCCCGAATTTCGAACAATACCATAAGCCGAAATGTTTCTTCCAACGGCAATTATCCGCAAATAAATCTGGGAACCAGCAGCGGCATGGAACTCATCGTTATCGACAGCAATATCATCACCGGGCAGTATACCAATTCGGGTGGTATTGCACTTTCTACTTTGGCAGGAGGAAATCTAAACGCAGTGGTACGAAGCAATCAGGTTTATAATAACCGCTATGGCATAGCGCTGATTGGCAGCGATATAGATGCCGAAGTAGCTGGGAACATTATTGTTGGAAACAATATTCAGAACGACCCCATGCTGGGCGGAAGCGGCATCAATTGCTACGGCGGCTTCACCAATGTGGCCATTTTAAGGAACAATATAATTCGGGATAATCTCTGGGGAGTTACCATTCAACTCAATGCGCAACCCAACCTGGGCGATGGAAGCTCTGATAGTCCAGGCTACAACAGTTTCATTAACAATGGGAATGGGGGTGCGATTTATGCGCTTTACAACAATACACCCAATTCCATAAATGCCCTGAACAATTTCTGGGGCACTGTGGATTTGGCAGAAGCTGAGGATTTTATCTATCACCTGAACGATGATTTGAGTCTGGGCGAAGTATTTTTCGACCCCATGTGGATCAACCCGGTTGGGGTTTCAGTTGAAAAAAGTATCAACGCCAGATTGGTACCAAACCCGGCAAGTGATTTTGTGATTTTACAAATGGCTGAAACATCGAAAATTAGAATTGTAAATTTGGAAGGCCAAACTATTTTCGAAGGAAGCGTGGAGCCCGAATCGTCGATTGAAACCCGTAGCTGGAAGTCGGGCATTTACATAGTTTACCTTTCTTCGCCAAAAGGAAGCAACACAATTAAACTTCAGATAATCTAAAGTACTTTATAATAATCATCTGAATTTGAACTAATCATCTAAAATATTCACTAATCAACTCGCAGAAAAAATGGCTTTTTTTCAATTTTATCAGGAACAAAAAATCAATGCCAATATCATTGAAGTGTGGGATTTTATTTCCTCCCCCCGAAATTTGAAAGTGATAACCCCTCCCTATATGGGTTTCGATATTACTTCGCAAAGCATGTCGGAAAAAATGTATCAGGGAATGATTATTACCTACAAGGTGAGTCCGTTGCGCGGTTTTAAAACCGATTGGATGACCGAAATAACCCATTTGAAAGACTTTGAATACTTTGTCGACGAACAGCGAATTGGCCCATACAAGTTGTGGCATCATCAACACATGATAGAGCCCATAAAAAAAGGCGTTTTAATGCGCGATTTGATTACCTATCAACCGCCCTTTGGGTTTATTGGCGATATAGCTAACCGACTGGTGATTAAACGAAAAATATCTGAAATTTTCGAATACAGAAAAACAGCTCTGGTAAAGCATTTTGGGGCTTATCACGATTAGCTTTCCATTGAAAATCCGGTGATTTTTCATCGGTTTTCCCATTTATTTCCGAAGCCGGGCTTCAAGGTAATTCACAAGTTTTTGTTGATGATATTCAATATTTAGTGTGGCTGGCTTTTGTTGTCGTTGTAAATTTAGGCATCAAAAAAAATACATTTCTTAAATCATGAGTCACAAAATCTCATACATATTCATTTTCCTGATTGTTATTGTTTTTGTTATTGGGGGATTCCTTTTCTATCGTTCTCTGTTTCAAAATATTAAAGACCCGGTGACCCTTGTGCCCGATCATGCATCACTCATAGTGGAAATACCCGATTTTAAGAAGTTTAACGAAGATTGGGACAGCAGCTATGTTTATAATAAATTCTTCGATGAGTGGCCTTCGCTGCAGGAGTATGACCAAATTCTCCCGCAGGTTTTGCAGCATATTCAGGTAAAAACCGAAAACTTTGCCCTTTGGGAAATTCCATCGTTATTACTTTCCTTTCATCACCACGACTGGCTGCTGATTTTGCCTTCCACAGGAGTTTCGCCCGGCGAAATGCAGGATGAGTTGCTTCCGTATATTTCTCCCAAACCCGTTTTCAAAGAAAAGGAAATAAACGGCGAATGGCTGGCAGAGCTCTCCTTCTCAACCAAAACCATTTTTCTTACAGAAAATAAAGGTTGGTATTTCGTTTCATCATCTTCGAAATTGGCTCTGGAAGCTCTCAACTTAACCCAAAAACCAAACACTTTTACTCAATCGGGCGATTTTCAGGAGCTTTTGAAGGTGAGTGGCAAACGCTCGGATGCCCATGTTTACCTGAATTTTCAGGAACTCCAGAGTTTGTTACCCCTTGTGGCTAATGATTCGGAACAAAATATATGGAAAAGAGCAAATTCCATTGCACTTTGGGCAGGGCTTGACCTTAGCATCAATGCCAATGAAATATTTCTGAATGGATACAGCATCCCCCAAAAAAACAGTACCTCATTCCTGAGCATTTTGGAAAATCAAAAATCGGTTGGCATGACCATTTCTGACCATTTTCCCTACGGAACAAGCGGGTTCTATCATTTGAGTATCAGCGATTATAATATGTTTTTGCAACGATGGAATGGCTATATGCAGTCGACGGGATTATATCCGCAAATTCTTCGGTCGGGGGAACAGATACAAAAGCAACTAACCGGAAAAATTGCTGAATTAACCAATAAATGGTGGGCTGGCGAAATGGCCTGTTTACAAACCGACCGAAACAAATTATATGGCGTTTTTTTAGCCAAAAAAGGGCCGGAAAGCTTTCTGAATCTTTCGGAAATCGCCCATCTTTCGCAACCCGAAATCATTAGCCTGGAGTATAAGAATTACAAAATCAAGGAGATAAATTTCCCCTGGTTTATGGCCGCTCAGTTTGGCCCCTGGTTTAAAAATTTCGAAAAAACATATTTTACGGTGGTAGATGATATGGCCATTTTTGCCCAAAACACCAACGATTTAATGGAATACGTGGATATACTGGAACAGGGCTATATTCTTCAGAAAAACGAATCGTATATAGCCTTTTCCGACAACCTTTCGAAAAATTCCAACTTTACCTATTTTTTAAATTCTCCAAAAACGCCTCTCCAAATATTGCCTGGACTGGATGAATTGCTTGTGGAAAGCCTGAGTTCATGCACTTTGTTCAAAAACGATTTAAGCGGGTTTAGCACCCAGCTCACCTGGAAAAACAATATGGTGTATACGAGTCTTTATGGGGGTTTTGATGGAAAAAGAACCCAAAACACCTCACAATGGCAGGTGCTTCTCGATAGTGAAATGATTTTGTCGCCCAGCATTATCACCGATCACACGGACGGAACGCATAAGTATATTGTTTTCGACGACTTCCGGCAAATGTATCTCATTGATGAGCAAGGAGATGTGGTTTGGAAAAAGCAGCTCGAAGAAAACGCCATGAGCCCGGTTCATCAAATAGATTTTTACAAAAACGGCAAAATTCAGTATCTTTTTAACACCGAAAACTATGTCTATCTCGTGGACTTAACCGGCGAACTTGTGGACAATTATCCAGTGAAACTCAACAGCGAAGCCAGTGCCGGCCTATCGGTGGTGGATTATAGCAATAACAAGGATTATCGTATTTTCATCCCTTGCCAGAATGGAGAGATTTATAACTATCAGATAAACGGGAGATTGGTTAAAGACTGGAAAGCAAAAAACACCCGCCGAAAAATTGTGAAGCCCATAAAGCATTTGGTGATAGCCAACAAAGACTATTTGATTGCCGAAGCCGATAACGGAAATGTTTTTTTCTACGATAGAAAAGGGAACATTCGCATGGAAATCAAACAATCTTTTCAGAATGCTCTGGGATCTGATTTCTACAGCGGACAAAACACCCATCCAGGACATCTTTTAACCACCAGTGCTGATGGCAAAATTGCCTATATTCCGGAAAAAGGAGCCATAAAATCAGATGATTTCGGGAAGTTTTCACCAAATCACTTTTTTCTCTACGACCAGTTTAATTCCGCTGCTCCATACAATTTCATTTTTGTTGACGGGCAACAATTACAGGTTTTTGATAAGGACAAAAACCCCGTTTACACCTATGTTTTTGAGCACGAAATTGTTACAAAGCCTCAAATGTTTAATATTTCCGGGGATAAGATTCTTACGGTTCTCGATAGCCTGGGCGGCCAACTTTATTTATTTGATTCAAAAGGTTTTATGAGCAAAACCTTTGAAGGAAGCCTGGGTTATACCTTTGATTCTTCAAATAGCAGAGCCTCGGTAATCATTGCGAATGACCGATCGGTTTCAAAATACGATTTATAGTTAGTTTATCGAGTAGGTGGAAAATAAAATAGTTTTCCTCCTATTTTATTTTCCGACCTCTCACACCACCGTACGTACCGTTCGGTATACGGCGGTTTCTTAATTAACACAACGAACTTTGCTGTAGTAGTCACTGAAAAAGATGTAACCTGCCTGTGAAACTTTGGCTTGTAATCCGTTGTGTTGGTGTGTCCTTTTTCATTCATCCATAGAAATGT
>DYSN01000049.1:7883-25767 GCA_020718205.1 Draconibacterium orientale | reverse complement strand
TAGGACATAGAATTTTCTCTATGTTTTGTATGTTTCTATGTGGTTTCTTTTTTTCTTTTTAAGAACTGGCTTTTTTTGTTTAGAACTATTCTAATTAAACGCAAATTTTCTTAACTTTGCCACCCGATTTATGGACATTGAGTCCGCAATTCAAATACATATTAAAATGGCAAAATTCGAAATTATAATGCCCAAATTGGGCGAAAGTATTATAGAAGCCACCATCACCAAGTGGCTCAAATCGGTTGGTGACCCGGTGAATGAAGACGATGCGCTGGTTGAAATAGCCACCGACAAAGTGGATTCCGAAATCCCCAGCCCGGTGGAAGGAAAACTCATTAAAACTCTTTTTAACGAAGGCGATATTGTGCCTGTGGGTCAGGTAATTGCCATCATAGATATGGACGGTACCGAAGAAATTGAAACCACCGAAGCTCCGGTTAAAGTTGAAAAAGCTGAAATGGCTTCTGCCGATATCATCGAAAAACAGGTTTCTGAAATTGCTTCTGTAACTTCGGCTGACTTAAGCGAGTCGGACAGGTTCTATTCTCCCTTAGTGAAAAGCATTGCCAAGGCCGAAAACCTGAGCGCCAAAGAGTTGGAAAGCATTCAGGGTACTGGTCAGGATGGAAGGCTCACCAAGCGCGATGTGCTCGACTATCTGGCTCACCGATCCGCCACTCCACAGGCTCAGCCCAAAGCTGCTGCTCCTGCACCCGCAGCTGCGGCACCTGTTGCATCTCCTGTTAAAACCATGACTCCACCCACTGTTACCTCCAGCACTGGCGATAGAATTGAAGAAATGGATCGCATGAGAAAACTTATTGCCGACCACATGGTCATGAGCAAGCAGGTTTCGCCCCATGTTACTTCCTTTATCGAAGCCGATGTCACCAATATTGTAAATTGGAGAAATGCTGTTAAAGACAGTTTCATGAAAAAAGAAGGCGAAAAAATTACCTTCACTCCTATTTTCATCGAAGCAGCAGCCAAGGCTCTCCGCGATTTTCCTGGGGTAAACGCTTCGGTGGATGGAACCAAAATCATTTATCGCAAAGATGTGAATATTGGAATGGCAGCCGCCTTACCCAATGGCAATCTGATAGTTCCTGTGATTAAAAATGCCGACCAGAAAAACTTAGTGGGACTGGCAAAAACAGTGAACGATTTGGCCAACAGAGCCCGCTCCAACAAACTGAATCCCGACGATATTTCGGGGGGAACTTTTACCATCACCAATTTTGGCAGCTTCGACAGCTTAACCGGAACACCCATTATCAATCAGCCCCAGGTGGCTATTTTGGGCGTTGGTGCCATAGTAAAAAGACCTGTTGTGCTCGAAACACCTCAGGGCGATGTGATTGCCATCCGCAGCATTATGATTCTGTCCTTAGCCTACGACCACCGCATTGTGGACGGTGCCCTGGGTGGTATGTATCTGAGAGCTGTGAGAAACTATCTGGAAAACTTCGATGTGAATCAGAAAATTTAATTAACAGAACCTCAATAAATAAGGCCGGAAACACTCCGGCTTTTTTTATGTTCGGCTCCAAAACCATTGCGGATGCTTATATTTCATTAACTTTGTCCAAAATATTTCAGCATGGAATTAAAACTCAAACGGCCCATTGCCTTTATCGATATTGAAACCACAGGATTGCAGGTTGCCACCGATAAAATAGTCGAAATCAGCATTGTAAAAATTCATCCCAACGGCAAAAGGGAGATTAAAACCCGCCGCATTAATCCGGAAATGCCCATCCCCAAAGAATCATCGGAAATTCACGGCATTTATGATGACGATGTGAAAGACGAGCCTACTTTTAAGCAACTGGCCCGAAGCCTCGACGATTTTATAAAAAACTGTGATTTAGCGGGTTATAACTCCAATAAATTCGATATTCCCCTATTGGCCGAGGAGTTTTTAAAAGCCGGAATCGATTTTGAAGTAGAAAACCGAAGCCTTCTCGATGTTCAAAACATCTTTCATAAAATGGAGCAACGAACCCTTGTGGCAGCCTATAAGTTTTACTGCGAGAAAGATTTAACCAATGCCCACAGCGCCGAAGCCGATACCATGGCTACCTTGGAAATAATGGAAAGCATGCTCGACCGATACGCCGACACTGAGTTTAAAGACAAAAAAGGGAATATTACCAAACCCATTGTGAACGATGTGAAAGCTCTGAGCGAATTTTCCACCGTAAACCGCCATGTGGATTTAATAGGTCATATTGTTTATAACGAGCAAAACGAGCCGATTTTTAATTTTGGTAAATATAAAGGAGTGTTGGTGAGTGAGGTATTTGCCAAAGAACCCAGTTACTACGACTGGATGATGAAAGGCCAGTTTCCGGAGTATACCAAGAAAGTAATCACCAAGCTGAAGGTCAAAAACGCCTTTTCGGGGAATATAAAGCTATCGTGATTTGATTGACTGAGGCGGGTTGAGATTAATTTCTTGAGATAATTTATCAAGATTGCGATGACCCGCAAAGTCGGCACCGGTGGGCTCCTGAAAAACGCGCAGCTCAAATTCGGGAATCACTGCCAGCACATGATCGAAAATATCACCCTGAATGTCTTCATACTCCGCCCATTCCTGGATTCGGCTAAACACATAAATTTCAATGGGGATTCCTCTTTCGGTGGGGTCTAACTGCCTGACGATAAAAGTCATATCGAGATTTATTTCGGGTTTATTGCGCAGATATTCGGTAAGATAGGCTCTAAAAACCCCCAGATTGGTTTGCCGGCGGCCATTGACCAAAATGCTGGCATCCACTTTTTCTTTCTCGTTAAACTCCTTAACCATGTCTTCGGTTTTGTCAATATAGTCGCTGAGATAGTGAATATTACGAAATTTTTCGAGCATTTCGGGGGTGCAAAATTTCACCGAAGTCATATCAATTTTTACGGACCTTTTAATTCTTCGTCCGCCCGATTCTTCCATCCCCCGCCAGTTTTTCATGGATTCGGAGACCAAAGCATAGGTGGGAATTGTGGAAATGGTTTTATCCCAATTCTGAACTTTTACAGTGGTTAGCGATATGTCGATAACGGTTCCGTCGGCATCGTGTTTCGGAAGGCTAATCCAGTCGCCTTCACGCACCATATCGTAGGCTGAGAGCTGAATTCCCCCCACAAACCCCAGAATGGCATCGCGGAAAATAAGCAGGATAATGGCCGAAGCGGCTCCCAATCCCGCAATTACAGTCCCTGGTTGTTCCCCCAAAAGAAATGAGATAATCACCAGCGACATAATCACATACATGATAATCTGAAGAACCTGAGTCATGCCTTTTACCATAACGCTTTTTACCAGCGACGAAGCAATAAGAACTTTTGACGAAACGCTGAGCAGCGAATTGATAAGGATGGTGAATATGATTGTGATGTAGATATCGAGAATAAAATCGGTGAATTCAATGAGCCAAACGCTATCGCCCATAATATATCGGAGCGAAACCCTGAGGAAAAAACCCGGAGCCAGATAGCTGGCTTTATGCAGAACGCGATGTTTGAGTAGTAAATCGTCCCATTGGTTTTGGCTGTTTCTTATGGCGCGAATAATCACTGAACGAAGAATGAACCGAACGATAAAAAACAAAATTATGGACAAAATTATAGCCATAATGAATTCGCCAAATTCGCCAAACATTACGGCATTCTCGTGCGATAATCCGGCCCATTTGAAAAATTGACTAAAAAAGGGATCAAAATAATTGTAGAATGATTCCATTAGATAATTTTTTGGCAAAAATACGGATTAAACCCGGATTAACATCAGCTAAAAAGCTATTGCCTGATTTGAGATTAAGAGAAAAGGCAACCAAAAGATTGCCTTACCATGCCTTTTATAATGACTATAACCAGCGGAAAAACTGCTCTTTCAGAAACTTCATCTCCTCGATGCTCCATCCTGCTTTAAAAATTCTAACCGCAAAAACCACTCGTGTGGCTCTGTAGAACAGCGAAAGTGCTGCATCGAAATTGAGTTCCGGATGATTGTATTTTATATCGACAACAATCTTTTCAAATTGCTCCCAGGCCAACATTTTAGGGATTTCGAAATAGTTCATCTGGCCATCGAGCATGTCTTTATAATATCCATCTTCGCAGGGGTCTATCATAAATCCTTTGGTCACCTGAATCAGAGTATTAAAATCTTTGGTCGATTTCGTCTTTTCAAAATGAATGCCCTCCTCCACATATTTAGAAATGAGTTCGGGGATGAAGCTGTAGTTTTTAAGGTCTTTGATGCGGATGGCAGGAAAGTGCTTTTTTTGAAATTCAACCTGAGCTACTGCGGCATTAAAGTCAAAACCCACAGTTTGTTTTATTTTCTGACTGACCATAAAAATATCTTCAGTAAGATACCTTTCCTTTGTTATCAGAAATACCGAATTGGGATCATAATTTTGCGGAACAATACCGTTATAGCCCGGATAGGCATGCGCCGTTTCAAAAGCCATAATATGATTCGGATTTTCGAAAATGACCAGATCTTCTTTCTTAATGATGGATCCTACGGTTTCAATAACCACTTTTTGATTTTGCATAGCTTATAGATTTTTCTTGATTTAACGGACAACGATATTGTTTGAGTGGATGCAGTTAGATTGATTCAATCAAATGGCCGCTCCCACACATTTCAAAAATAGGCAATTTAGCTATCGGTTGGCTCTGAATATGCTGATTGTTAAAAAACTAAGAATATTTTAACATTACCCTGCCCTATTTTACATTCCTGGTCTAGCAGAAAACGTGTTTGCTGCTGATGAATATAGCGGATTTGCGAGAGTTGAACCCCCAGAATATCCATAAGCTTGATGTATTCCCAATTGAGGGTTTCGGTTTTAAATTCAAAGGGAGCTAAAGTGCTGATGAAAAAATCCTGAGTCATGCCATACTTACCCCCGTTTTCGTCTAAAAATCCTGCTTTGAGCCAAAGATTCGATATTCGTACCTGACTCAGGTTCTGCACTTTGAGTTCCACAGAAACAAACCCCGATTTCTTTTCCACCACCTGAACACTAAACTGCAACATCAGGGGGCTATTGCCTCCTTCGATGTTGTTTTCGTTGGTCATCATGGAATAATCCGATGTACTCATAATCCTTTTCTTCGACTGAGGCTTCAAAATTGCTTTCAACCGGGTCTGCTCCTCCAGAAGCTCCGATTTATCCTTATAATTTGGGTAGCTATCGAAAAAGGATTGAATGAGCTGAAGAGCAAATTCTATGTTGTCGCGGCTGGGGATAGTGGTAAGTAAATTCACATCGTGCATCACTTGTCCGGCAATATAATTGGGGCTGTCAGTTAAATCATACACTCTGTGTTCAAGTTCTGTAATGCGGGCTTTTAGTTTATTGTTCTCAGTAATTAACTTATTTGTTGAACAAGAAACCGTAAACAACATGACGGTGGAAATAAATAGAGTATATTTGAAAACTGTCAGTTTCATTCATTAAGTTATTGATGTACCTACCGAAATTACTTATTTTGAATGAATAAAAAAACTGATAATTTGTTAATTAAATAACTAATAATCCTAATTTTGACAAAGTAAAACAGGCTGCTATCAGCCTTATTTGATGAGCAATTTTACAAATAGATTAAACAAAAATAAACATCAACATGAAAAAGCATAATTTTTACGCAGGGCCATCCATATTGCCCCAATACACTATTGATGAGACCATTAAAGGTATTCAGAATTTTGCAGGCACCGGCCTTTCCATCTTAGAAATATCGCACCGCAGTAAAGAATTTATCGCTGTGGTTGATGAAGCCCAAAGCCTGTTTAAAGAGCTTTTAAATATTCCCGATGGCTACACTGTTCTATTTCTTGGCGGTGGTGCCAGCACCCAATTTGTGATGGTGGCTTATAATTTGCTCAACAAAAAAGCAGCCTACCTCAACACCGGAACCTGGGCTTCCAATGCCATAAAAGAAGCAAAATATTTTGGCGAAGTGGTGGAAGTGGCCAGTTCGAAGGATAAAAACTTCAACTATATCCCCCGTGGATACGTGATTCCTGCAGATGCCGACTATTTCCATATTACCACCAACAATACCATTTATGGAACCGAAATCCGCGAAGACCTCGATGTAAATATTCCATTGATAGCCGATATGTCGTCGGATATTTTCAGCCGCCCGGTGGATATTAGTAAATATGCCCTGATTTATGGTGGTGCTCAAAAAAACCTGGCTCCTGCCGGCCTCACCTTCGTGATTGTAAAAAATGACATTCTGGGAAAAGTAGAAAGACCCATCCCCACCATAATGAAATATCAAACTCATATCGACAAAGAATCCATGTTCAATACTCCCCCTGTTTTGCCTATTTTCAGTGCTTTACAAACGCTTCGCTGGTTGAAAAACTTAGGTGGTGTGGAAGAAATGGAGAAAATTAACCTGGAAAAAGCCAAGGTTCTCTACGATGAAATCGACAGAAATAAATTCTTTAAACCCACCATTCCAAATCCCGCCGATCGCTCCATCATGAACGTTTGTTTCATTATGAACGATGGCTATGTGGAACTGGAAAGCGAGTTCAGCAGTTTAGCAAAAGCCAAAGGATTGCTTGGGTTGGCCGGACACCGGTCGGTGGGTGGTTTTAGAGCTTCGCTCTACAACGCCCTTCCGCTCGAAAGTGTGATTGCGCTCACCGATGCCATGAAAGAGTTTGAAAAAAATCATTAAAAACCCAAGGAGGATGATGTTGAATCCTCCTCTTTTTTAAATATTAAGTTATGGTAAAAGTATTAGTAGCCACCGAGAAACCTTTTGCAGCTGTTGCCGTTTCTCAAATTAAAGAAATCATAGAAAAGGCTGGTTTTGAATTTGCTTTGCTCGAGAAATATGTGGGACAAGAGCCCTTTATCGAAGCAGCCAAAACCGCCCACGCCATCATCATTCGCAGCGATTTGGCCACCAAAGAAGTGCTTGATGCAGCCAAAGAGCTCAAAATCATTGTGAGAGCTGGCGCAGGATACGACAATATCGATTTAAAAGCGGCCACCGAAAACAATATTGTTGCTATGAATACACCTGGTCAAAATTCCAACGCAGTTGCCGAGCTTGCTCTGGGGATGATGGTTTATCAGGCCAGAAATCAGTTCAATGGCAAGGATGGAAAAGAACTCAGGGGAAAAACTCTGGGCATTCACGCCTATGGCAATGTGGGGAAATATGTGGCAAAAATTGCACAGGGCTTTGGAATGAAGGTGTTGGCTTTCGACCCCTTTGTGAAGAAAGAAGCCATAGAAGCCGATGGAGTTCAGGCAGTTGACACCGTAGAAGAGCTCTACAAATTGAGCAACTACGTTTCGCTGCATATTCCTGCCACCGAAAAAACTAAAAAATCGATCGACTTTAATTTGCTCAATCTTATGCCCAAAGGAGCTACTTTGGTAAATACAGCCCGCAAAGAGGTAATTCATGAGGACGATTTGCTAAAACTCATGGAAACCCGTGCCGACTTTGCTTACCTGAGCGATATAGCCCCCGGATGCGCGGCAGAATTTGAAGCTAAATTTGCCGGACGCTATTATTTCACCCCTAAAAAAATGGGAGCCCAAACCGCCGAGGCCAATATCAATGCCGGCGTTGCAGCTGCCAATCAGATTGTAGCTTTCTTTAAAAATGGCGTCATCACTTTTAAGGTGAACTAGTTTAGACTGAAAATTTTTTTGCTCTATTAAATATTTGTGTAATTTCATATATTAAAACTATTTATTTCATTCAGAAAATCATCAGACTAACTATGGAAAATCAGGATCAATCACCATCATTTTTTCGCTTCGAAGACCTCAGAGTCTATCAGAAGGCTTTAGACTATTATACCTGGGTTCAGGTAAACACCGAAATGTTTCCTCACAGCGAAACAAATCAGTTGGTACGAAGTTTTGTGGTCGACGCTTTGGAAATTGCCACCAAAGTTTCGGAAGGATCGTCGAGAAATAAAGCCCACTTTATAACTTGTCTCAAGGATTCCAAAACCGCCATAAGACGTTGTGTGGTTTATACTTCCGTTGCTTTTAAGCTGGGTTATTTTAGCGACGACGAGGAACAATCGAGCCGCACTCAGCTCATGGAACTCACCAAAATGATTGGTGCGCTCATTGGCAGCCTTCAAAAAGAAACCACCTATTCCGGCGCCAAAAGCTACGATAGCGATTACCCATCCAATGATTATTAAAAAACGAAATAAATACCATAGAACCTGCAAATAGAATGACCTGTGTTTTGAAGTTCGTCGAATTTTAATGGGTCGTTCATTGTAGTATTATCATTTTTCTGAATTGCTTTTTTTAATTTAAATACAAAAACATGGCTAGAATTAAACCTTTCAAAGGCTTCCGTCCCCCAAAAAATATTTCGAAACAATTGGCCTGCCTGCCCTACGATGTTATGAACTCCGAAGAGGCAGCCGCCATGGCTCACGGAAACCCCTATTCGCTGCTCCATATCACCCGCAGCGAAATAGACCTGCCCGCAGGAATCGATGTTCACGCTCAGGAAGTGTATGATAAAGCGGTGGAAAACTATACCCATTTTAAAAATCAGGGCTGGCTGGTGCAGGACGAAAAACCTATGTACTATATTTATGCCCAAACCATGAATGGTCGCACCCAATATGGAATTGTGGGCGCTGCTTCGGTGGATGATTACCTCAATGGAATCATTAAAAAACACGAGCTCACCCGCCCCGATAAGGAGGAAGACCGCATGATTCATGTGCGCATAAACAACGCCAATATCGAACCTGTTTTCTTTGCTTATCCTGCTGTGGCTGAAATAGATGCCATAGTTGATAACATTGTAAAAAATCAGGAAGCCGATTACGATTTTGTGGCTGAAGATGGTTTTGGACATCATTTCTGGGTCATTACCAACGATGAAACCAATAGCCGGCTCGAACAGCTTTTCAGCACCAAAGTGCCCTTTACTTATGTGGCCGACGGACATCACCGCACTGCTGCTGCAGCACTCGTAGGTGCCGAAAAACGCAAACAAAACCCCAACTATACCGGCGAAGAAGAATTCAACTATTTTCTGGCAGTTCACTTCCCCGATAATCAGTTGCAAATTATTGATTATAACCGCGTTGTGAAAGACCTGAATGGTCATAGTCAGGAGAAATTTCCGGAGCTTCTTTCAGAAAATTTCGTTGTAAAACAAGAAGGAGCTGAAATCTATAAACCCGCCAAACTCCACGAGTTCAGCATGTATTTGGCTGGAAAATGGTATAGCTTAACAGCCAAACCCGGAACCTACAACGATAACGACCCCATTGGCGTTTTAGACGTTACCATTCTCAGCGATTTGGTGCTCAATAAAATTCTGGGGATTGAAAATCTGCGGACCAGCAAAAGAATTGACTTTGTGGGTGGAATTCGCGGATTGGGCGAACTAAGTAAACGGGTTGACAGCGGCGAACATGCTGTGGCTTTTGCTCTTTATGCTGTGAGTATGAAGCAATTAATTGACATAGCTGATACCGGAAATATTATGCCCCCAAAAACCACCTGGTTCGAACCTAAACTACGAAGCGGATTGGTAATTCACGAGTTGGTATAAGATAAAAAAAACTTTTTAAGGCTCATTTCGGCTTATTGGAAAAGGGAGTAAAACCCCAAAACAAATGGGACGTAAATAATTTTTCAAGAGTTAATGCATAACTAAGATATTAATAGAATTAATTGTGACATAAATGAAACTAACAGGAGAACAACTATTTACAAAACTTGTTGACGAGTATCAAATAATAGGAGAAAAGGGTGTTATTAACTTCTCACTTAAAAATTTAACCATTTCGGTTGAAACCAAAGACACAGTTGGAAACCTATTACAAGAATGGCTAAAAGCGTGGATGAAGCTGGAAAAGATTGATTTTGAAGAAAACACAAATTCTCAATCTTTTCCAGATTTTCATCTTGATACTGAAAATAAAAAGAAAGGTCTATTAGAGGTTAAGTCCTTTGATTGGAAGCGAGGTCCTGGATTTGATCTTGCAAATTTTGACTCATATTGCAATTCACTACTTGAAAGTGCATATAGAATTGATTCAGATTATTTAATCTTTGCATATCAAATGGAAGGAAGCCGGATTACAATAGTAAATGTGTGGCTTAAAAAGATTTGGGAATTGTCATGCGCCAGTGGAACTTACCCTATAAAGGTTCAAGAAAAAAAACAAGTAATATATAATTTAAGACCAGGGATTTGGTATTCATCAAAATCAAGGTTCAAACCATTTTTCGCAAAAGAAGAGTTTATCTCAGCACTAAACGAAACTAGATATCAATATCCCCAGACAAGACACTTAACACTTAAATGGACACTGGCTAAAAAATGTGCTTAATAATTACGAAGCGCACACAGGAATTTCTTTGGATGTAAAATGAGTGTGGTTTTCTAAGGACATAGCAGTTTCTAACCTTGAAGCTACAAACTCTACAACTGGAATAGCTGCGGTGTTGCCAAGTAAATCAAACGCAACATATTCTTTGGCTGGAATTTCATACCACTCAGGATAACCGAATAATCTTAACCCTTCACGAATCGTAATCCTTCTCAAACCATTTCCATCAGGGACAGCAAGTCTGGACACATCTGTTGCTACAAGAGTTGGTGCTATATCATTTGGGTCTAAAACCTTATTAATCTCAAAGCTAAGTTTTCCTGTTACAATATTATAGCCTTTAGGATTTTTCAAGTCATACTCCCGAAAAGTTTTTATCCCATTGGAAGTTTGTTCTTTAATGAGTTTTTTTGGATGTTCAAATTTTAAATATCCCTTAACAACGAGATCATCTAACATTAACTTCAACTCACTCTTTGGCAACTTAATGAACGTGTTAATTTGTTCGAGTGTTAAGGGCATTCCATCCATCCAGTCTATTCCTAATTCAATAGCCCATTGTTTCTTCCGTCTTTCCTTAAACAGCTTATTTAATAGCTTTATCTGTTCATCTGTGACATACCCTTTGATCCCAATATCCCAGCTGTGAATATTATTTTCACCTCCGCGCTTATCTTTTATTGACTTACCATATAATTCATCAATCTGAAAATGAGATAATAACTTATCAATAAATTCGGACTTTAATGGATCAATACCCCTCTCAAGAATGCTATGAAGCTTTGTAAATTTAGGCTTGTTATCCTTTAAATTAACTCGTACATCCTTAGTGCCAACAATAAAGATTCTTTTTCTTGATTGAGGTAGCCCAAATTCAATCGAATCAAAAACACTCCACGACACCTTATATCCTAAGTCAATTTCCAAAGTATATAGTATAGTGGACAATGTTCTTCCGATTTTATCATTTTTATTCTCTAAATCATGTTTAACTAACCCTTCGACATTCTCCAAAATAAAGCCATACGGCTTTTTATCCCTTAAAATTCTTTCTATTTCAAAGAACAAAGTTCCTCTTGTGTCTAGAAAACCTTGTCTTTTCCCACCAGAACTAAAAGGTTGACATGGGAATCCGGCAAGAAGAAAATCAAAGTCAGGAATAAACTCGTTTCTAATTTGAAAAATATCCCCAACCAAAAATTCGTGTTTGAAATTCTGATTCAATGTTTTTACTGCGAAAGGTTTAATTTCAGAAGTCATTACGCACTCTGTTTCATATCCAAGAGCTTGGAAAACATTTTCAAAACCAAGTCTGATACCACCTAGTCCAGCAAATAAATCTATGAATTTAATTTTTTTATTTCTCATTTCGCGACAGAGTCTTATATTCAACATTCATTTCAGAGGCTATTAAAAGTGAAGACTCATATTCATCAATTTCAATTTTAGTACAACCAATAACAGATAGGCATTGTATAAAAAAACAAGCACTAAAACTTCCTCGGCTAATTTTGCTATCAATACTAGATTTAGTTTCATGAACACCGATTTCTCCTAAGAGAACTGCCAACTCAGCATTAGTTATTCCACGTTTGACAAGCTCAGACTTGAGAAGCCGCTTGACTTTATTATTCCAACTTACCATTTATTATTAGAATTAATTTGCAATAATACCAAATTATTTATCATATATGCAAATTATTTGTCAATTTTAAGAATGACATGGAATATTTTTCTTACTCCTATTAGTGATTCTTAGAATAATTATCTCTTTACCAGGTTTTTAGAAATGCAAAACAAATCTAATGTACTACTTTAGAATCATTTCGGTTTATCGCTTTAATCGAGAAATGAATTAGCCTTTCTTTTTGCCTTCACCCAAAGTAGAAGCTCCTGGAATCAACTCGGCGCCCAGATACACCGTTTTGGGCTCGTAGAGATGGGCTTCTGTTAACTCAATCCGCTCAATGAGCAGATCGGCAGCAATATTCCCCATTTCGAAGCCCATGGGCTTGATGCGCGAAAGCGATGGGTTGTACATGCTCGACAGGGGCTCTTCGCTGAAACCAATCACCGCAATCTGCTCCGGAATTTTAATCTTGTTTTTCACAAGCGATTTCATGATGCCCGAAAGGGTTAAATCGCTGATGGCGAAAATGCTGTCGGGCAATTTACCCGAATGAATCAACTCATCCATAGCCAGTTCCGATGCTTCGGGCGATTCGCAGGAAAGAATCAACGACTCGTCTTCCATAATCTTGTACTCGAAAAGTGCTTTTTTATAACCCAGGAGTCTGTTTTTGCTGATGAGTAAATTTCTGTTTCCAATGAAAATAGCAATCCGCTTTTTGCCCAGGTCAATCAAATGTTTTACAGCACGATAGGAGCCTTCAAAATCATCGACCAACACTTTATCGGCATCGAAATCTTCAATTACCCTGTCGAAAAAAACCATGGGGATACCCATTTTTTTAATCCGCTGAAAATGATCGTAGTTGGTGGTGGTGCGTGCTACAGAAGCCAGAATTCCTTCCACATTGTTCGATATGAGCACTTCAATATTTTCCACTTCCCGCTCGTAGGAATCATCGGAATTCATAATCATGAGATTATAGCCTTTTCGGTGGATGGTCATTTCGATGGCCTTAATTACCGAAGGAAAAAAGAAATAGGATATCTGAGGAATCATCAAACCAATCAAACGACTTTTGCCCGAGCGCAGGGACGAAGCAATAAAATTAGGCACATAATTCAGGCTTTTGGCCAGCTCCTGCACAGCCGTGATGGTCTTGGTACTGATATCGGGATGATTTTTCAGCGCACGACTCACGGTCGATTTAGATACCCCCAGCAGTTTAGCAATATCATCAATGGTTATGTTGGTCTTTTTCAAAGTCCTCAGTTTTAGGTTATACGAACAAATTTAACTTTATCATTACACAAAATTTATGGTAAAAATAAGAAAGTTATCAACTGCAACGGGTTACGCAATCGGTTGATGTGACCGAAATGCATTTAGTGCTTGTAAATTAGATATTTAAGCCATAATATTTGACCCATTATTAACAGCAAATCAATTATTATGAGAAAAAAAATTTTTTTTATTGGGTCTTTTCCTGATGAGTTTAGTGGGATTTAGTCAATCCGGAGAACTCAAAGGTAAAATTAACAATCATTTGTTTAATCCCGCCGAAAAACGCTTAAACTCGATTTCGGAAGAATGAGTTGACGATAATATTTGCTATGCATCTGAAATAAAACACAATTATTAATAAATAGTTGTGTTTTTGCATTTAAGTTTTGCCTACTTTTGGGCAGTTATCAATGCCAGTTTAGGCAATGGCTGTGGCACTGTATTTATGATTTATGTAAGATTCGAGCAATAAACAACAATCAGATAAATTCTTTTAAACGCTATGAATTCTGAGTTTCTTAACCACATCGAATGTCCAGGTTTTATTGTGGATGCCTTGAATTTCAAGCTTATTCAAATGAATAAGGAATCTGAAAAACTGTTTGATTCCACCCAAACAGCAATGTCAGGCCGAAATATTACAGAATTTATCGACTCAAAATATCTCATTCCTGGCGAGTATCAAAAGGTAAAGCTTCAATTGGACCAGGAAAAAAGTCTGTTGGGAAAGCTAAAGGTCACTTCGATGGCTGATGGCGAAAATCAACAATTACTTATCAGCTTCATATATTCGGAGAAATTGAAATTCAATCAATATAAAACCATTTTCGAATTATCGCCCGAAGGCATTGTAGTTACTGATAAATTACTGAATGTAAAGGAATTAAATCCTGCATTTTGCAAAACAGTCGAATTAGACAAAGAAGAGCTCCTGGGGAAAAATGCCTTTAATTTAGCTAAAAAATTCGCCAGCGGTAAAAATATCACAGTATTGCTTTCCATCCTCAACAAAGTTCTTACAGGCCAGCAAGTAGTGGGTCAGATTATCTATTACAAAAGAAAAACGCTATCTATTTCTATTGGCTCCTATAATAGCGATTATGGTTTTATTGGGCATGTGGTCGATATATCACAACAGATAAAGCTGGGTAATGAATTAAAGGAACGGGAGGAGCTCTATCAAAAGCTTTTCAATTCATCGCACGATGCCATCATGACGCTGGTACCTCCGCATTGGCAATTCTCGTCGGCCAACGAAGCTATGTATCAGATGTTTGGATTCAAGAATGAACATGAGTTTATTCTTTCCAGCCCCTGGGAAATTTCCCCTGAATTTCAGGAAAATGGTAAAAAATCGGAGGAAGAATCGAGAAAGATGATTACCGAAGCCATCAGAACAGGCTCTCACTATTTCGAATGGCATCATAAACGAAAAAATGGTCAGCTCTTCCCTGCCACCGTCCTGCTGACTCGTGTAGACCTGAACGAGCTCTCGTTTCTTCAGGCTACAGTGCGCGACATCACCGGGGAAAAGAAAAAACAACAGGAGCTCAAAGAAAGCGAAGAGAAATATAAAACCCTTATTGAATCGAGCCGCGATGGTATTTTTATATTACAGGACTGGATTATTCAATACGTAAACCCTTCACTTTTAGCGCTTTCCGGTTACCACGAAACCGAGTTGGCGGGAAAAAAATTCACTGCATTTCTCAGTCCCGATCAACAGGAAAAAATTGATTACTATTATCAAAACCGATATAAAAATCCTAAAATTCCCAATAAATACGAAACTCAAACATTTAATAAACAGGGAGATGTCATTTATATAGATGTCACCGTTATTCCAATAACTTACAAAGAAAAGCCCGCCGATCAAATCGTTTTACGCGATATTACTGAGCAGAAACAATCGGAAATAGCATTGAAGGAAAGTGAAGAAAAATTTAAGTTTTTAACTGCATCCACCTTCGAAGGCATTGTGGTTCACAAGCATGGGAAAGTAATCGAAGTGAACGATGCCTTTTTAAAAATAACTGGTTACACACGTGAAGAAACCATTGGCGAAAACATGTTAGACTATATCCCCTATAAAATGGATAAGGCCAAAGTGCTTATAAATATCGTGAAACAAAAAGCAGAACCCTATACCATCACCTCCCAAAAGAAAGATGGAAGCCTGTTTATATGCGAGCTGGAAGCGAAAGACGTGATTCATCAAGGGAAAAAAGTTCGTATTGCTGCCATTCGCGATGTAACAGAAAAATTCAATATTCAAAGGAAACTGGAGGAGAACGAACACACCTATCGAGCTCTGTTTGAAAACACCGGAGCTGCCACTTGCATTATTGAAAACGATGGAACTATCTCCCTGCTGAATTCGAAATTTGAACAGCTTTCGGGGTTTTCCATGTCCGAAATTCAAAATCAAAAAACATGGATGGATTTTGCTTTTGCGAAAGATTTGCAAAGACTGCGCAAAGAACTGGAATTCAATAGAATAAAAGGAAACGCAAAACCAAAACAATTCGAATATCGTTTTGTTGACAAGCTCCGGAATATCAGAAATGTTATCGGCACGGTGGATATTATTTCCGGCTCATCCAAAAGCATACTTTCCATTCTCGACATCACCGAACGCATTGATGCTGAGAAAAAACTCAGAGAGATGAACCTGGAACTCATTGCCGCCAAAGAAAAAGCAGAGGAAAATGATCAGCTGAAATCGGCTTTCTTAGCCAATATGAGCCACGAAATAAGAACCCCCATGAACGGAATCATAGGGTTTACGGACCTATTGACCGACCCAGACCTCACCACCGAGGATAAGGAGCTTTACATAGAAGTGATTAAACGCAGCGGCAGCCGAATGCTCGACACCGTAAACAATTTAATCGACATCTCAAAAATTGAAACCGGACAAATGAAAACGGTGATTTCTCCTGTAAATATTGCCGACGAAATGGAAACTCTTTTCAATTTCTTCAAGGTCGAAGCCGGGAAAAAAGGCATACAACTGATTTACAACAAACAAGTGCCCAAACATTTGGTTGTCATTAATACCGACGACCAAAAATTCAACGGAATTCTCACCAATCTCATTAAAAACGCCATAAAATACAGCGACGAAGGAACCATAGAAATGGGCCTTGAAGAGGAAAAAGACCACTTACGATTTCGTGTGAAAGATTCCGGAATCGGGATTCCACAGCACAGGCTCCACGCCATTTTCAACCGTTTTGAACAGGCCGATGTATCCGACAAACATTGTTTTCAGGGCTCCGGACTTGGACTCACCATCACCAAAGCCTACGTGGAAATGCTGGGGGGAAAAATCTGGGTGGAATCGGAAATGGGAGTTGGATCGGCCTTCTATTTTACTTTGCCTATGAGGTAGTTACGGTTCAAAGTATTCTTAGTTTAATACTAAATCCCTAAAAACTGGAAACAATCGTCCTTCACGTTTCAACCGCTATTAAATGACATAATTTGTACATTTGCCTGAAATCGATAAGGCATTTGATGGAATTAGAATTATCCTGCCGGAGCAGCCTTCATTTTTTCCTTCAAAAAGTGCATTGGAACACCATAGAAAGAGATTTGAAATGCACCAGTCATAAATGATAAAGACAAAAAACCAATATGGATAAAAAGCATTCAAATTTTATTTTATTCAAAACCGAAGACGAGAAAATTTCGGTAGATGTTCGTTTTGAAGATGAAACAGTGTGGCTTACACAAGAGCAGATGGCTGCATTGTTTGAAAGGGATAGGACTGTTATAGTCAAGCATATTGGCAATATATTTTCGGAAGGCGAATTGGACGAAAAAAGCAATGTGCAATTTTTGCACATTGCAAATTCTGATAAACCAGTAAAATTTTACAACCTGAATGTTATTATTTCTGTTGGGTATAGGGTAAAATCGCAACGTGGCACCCAATTTCGTATGTGGGCAACCAAACGACTGAACGAGTATATTCGCAAAGGTTTTGCCATGGACGATGAACGCCTGAAAAATTTGGGCGGTGGTGGCTACTGGAAAGAATTATTGCAACGAGTGCGAGATATTCGTGCATCCGAAAAAGTATTTTATCGTCAGGTTCTTGATATTTACGCAACCAGTATTGATTACGACCCAAAAGCAGAAGTTTCCACAGCATTTTTTAAAAAGATCCAAAACAAAATTCATTTTGCTGTGCATGGTCAAACGGCTGCCGAAGTTATTTTTTCCCGCGCAGATGCTGAAAAAGAATTTATGGGATTGATGTCTTTCCCCGGAAATCGTCCGTACCTGAAAGATGTTGTGGTTGCAAAGAATTATCTCGACGAAAAAGAACTTCGCTCACTCGGGCAAATTGTATCAGGGTATTTAGATTTTGCTGAGCGTCAGGCCGAAAGAGAGCAACCCATGACCATGAAAAATTGGTCAGAACATTTGGATAGAATATTGACCATGAGCGGTGAAAATCTATTGCAGGGAACAGGTTCTGTCAGCCATGAAATTGCCATTGAAAAGGCTACCTCTGAATATAAGAAGTATCAGCAAAAAACATTGAGCGAGGCAGAGAAAAACTATTTGGAAAGCTTGAAAACATT
>DYSN01000049.1:0-7783 GCA_020718205.1 Draconibacterium orientale | reverse complement strand
TTAAATCAGGCAACATTTAACCTACTATAGAAGCTTAGGAAACCTTGCTTAAATCTTTATCAATCTTTTCATTTGCGAAGCTTTCGCCGAGCTTACCTGTATAAAATAAATGCCCGATGCATAGGAACTCAAATCCAGATAAGCGGGTTCGCCGGGACTGCCCCGAAACTCATCCGCCACCTGCCCGTTGACTTGTATCACCTGAATTTGCAGGGTTTCATTCATTTCTTTAAAGATGATATTCACCCCTTGCGATGTTGGATTTGGGAATATCTGAAACATATCGTCGCGAAGCAATTCGGCTTCATTTACCCCCAGATAAATCCCGTTCATTTTTAAAGCTCCGGTTTCTAATGGGTCGAGCCAGGGCATAAGCTGCTGATTGGCCAGCAATCCATTGGACACCCAATGCACCGATAACTTTCCGTAATAATCGGGGGCAGTGAGCGCCGAACAACTGGCCTGACCTCCGGTGAGCGTTCCAATCAGATAGCCTTCGGAATCGAAAATGGGCGACCCGCTGGAGCCTCCTTCGGTCACACCATGGCCGTTTTCTGTGGCCGACCAAGTAACCTGCCAAAAACCATTCACTATCCCATTGTCATATTCAGTGCTTTGGAGAGGTGTAGTGTAATGCGAAATCTTTTTGATGTCACCCTGTGGATGATGGATGCTATAACCTGAATTGCTCACGCTGCCTTCGCGGCTCCAACCAATAAAATAGGGGTTGTATTCTGCCGGAATTTCATCAATCAATTTCACCAGAAAAAAATCGGAGCCCAATATTTCGGCATTGGAACTCGAAGCCATCTCCACACATCCGCTCATGGATTTAAGTTGGGGCTCAATGGTTGGATTATCGCAACCAGAGCTTTGATAGTGGAAATAAAATACCCACTGAAGCATATCTTCTTCGCTCGAATTTTTTCCGCAATGATCGGCCGTAAGCACATAGGGGGTGCGGTCTTCGCTGGTATTGTTAATGAGCGACCCGGTACACCAAACACCCGAACTGCCATTTCTAATTAATAACCTGAGCACAGCATCGCGCTGATTTCCTTTTCCATAACCTTCGGAACAATTCACATTGACCTCGCAATTGCCCGAACCACCAAAGCCTTTTTCCTCAATGGTTTCGCCAACTCCGCGGTAAGCATGCAGAATATCGGCCAGTACAAATGTTCCCTGCCCGCTGACTTCTTTGGGTTCAAAATATTCGATGATGATGGAATCGTTTGTTAAATAAGATGTTGCAAAAAATGAACCCGCAGAATTATTTAAATGATTGAAAGCTCCAATTTGCTGCTGATGGTCGGGGGAATAGATAAACAAGGTAGAACCAACCGGCAGATGAAAATCTCTAAAATAGGCTCCAACACCTTTTGCTCCTTCGCTAAAAACTCCAAGTCTATAAACATAATCGCCATTGGGAAGTTTTGTGGTTTGCCAAAGCTCCGATTTCAGGGAAATATTTACCGGAAGAAACCGGCCAAACTCCATGGCTGAGCAATCTTTGCTGATGGTGTCGATAAATTTCAATTCCTGTTGCGATGGCGCCACAAAGATGGGATTGTCTATCTTTTGACTAAACGACCACGGAGTTCCGCCACTACTAATTTGCGAAAAAGTCAACCGGCTAAAAACCAATACCAACCATCCTAAAAAGATTACTCTGATAAATAATTTCATTGTTCTGCGTATTATGTTTTAATGCACTTTAAATTTCGATTTCTAATTTTTTATGGGTTATTCAGCATCAAACTGAATGAAAACACTCCACTCGTTCCATTGTCTTCGTCGCTCACAGCCACCAACTCAAAGCTACTATGCTCCTGATGGGCTACAAAAACCGATTCGAGCTTTGTTTTTATGGGGACGCCCTTCTCGTGAACCAAAAACGACTTTTGGCTCCTGAGAGCATCCGGTCCTCGAAGTGGAATGAGTCCCACATAACTCCCCAAAATTTCACCATCGCTATAAACATCGACTGTGGCTTCAACCGAACAGGTAAAAATAAGATGCTGCTGATCGGGGGTTATGCAAGCTCCTGAAAATCCACTAAATACACCATCTATCTTTGGCAAATCAAATAAAAATGCTTCGATGCTGGGAATCTGACCAAAAAATAAATAGTTTACAAAAGCGTCCTTTGGTATGCGGAAAATATAATTCTTGCCACAAACATTTCCCCGATTCAGGAAATATACAAAATTGCTATCCGATGCCAGTCCCTCTATATTGATGCTTTGCAAACTGTCGAATTTACCCATCAATAAAAACTGATGATAGAGCGGCTTCATGCTGGCTTTCCACCTGACTTTTTCCTCTTTCAAATCGAACAATATGGCTGTATCGCGGCTTGGCGATTTACTTCCACTTCCCAGAATCAACAGATCGGACGCGGTGATTAAATCCATGGCTTCAAAATCGGCTTTTATAGATTTTTCCACACGTCCATCGACCAAAGTATTGAGCAGAGAAATCTGAATTTGATTCTCCACTTCCATATCCTGCGATAGTTTATACAATTCCTTGCTATCGTCCCCCACCATCCAATAATACTTGTTATACACTACCAATCCGGAGGCCGATGGCACCGCCGATATGGTTTTCTTCTGAATGAGAATCAGGCTTTCTTTTGTTGATTGTTCACAGGAATAAACAAAAAGACTAAGAATAAGAAAGATGGTTATATATCTCATTTATTGGGGTTTATCAATTTCAAATAGTCGTTTATCTTGCTGTTGGGTATCAAAATGGTGAGGCTATAATGCTTTATCTTCCAACCATCGGCTTGCTTTTCCATCACCCCTGTGCCGCGGCATAGACCCATCCAGGTGTCCAGATTTTCGTCGAACCAGGCAAAATTGGCGTAATCGGCCAAATGAATATTGCGGCTTTTGGTTTTGAAATTCCAGGCGCTTCCCCTTCTGAAATAAGGCAGGGCAAAGTCTTTGAATTGTTGCAAAGTCCAAATCTCTTTGGCATCGGTGCCCAGATAGAAGCTGCCCGAGTCGAAATGATCGAAGTAGGTGGTATCACCCACCGCCGCCAATCCGTGCCACTCGTTTAACGTGCTGCTAATCAAATCAATTACAACACTTCTAGGCTCTATGGAATGACAGTTATTGAAAATGGTGGATGTATAATCGGAAATCTTCCATTGGCGACCATTAAATACAAGCTGAAAATAATCGGTTCCACAGGCTTTTCTTCCCCGCTCGTCAGTGGTGGAAAAATAGGTAAAAACGGTGGCAAATACCGTTCTGATATCGACCATGGGAACAAAATCGTAAACTTTATTAACCTGACCCATTTTACCCAAATCGCTAATTTTCAACGACTCAGAAATCAGATTTCCCTGATAATACCTGATGTTTCGCAGCTGAGCTCCCGGCAAAACAAGATTCGTCAAATGAACAGAATCGTTGCGGCCCATGCTCTTGTTAAAATCGTGAACCACCGCCAGAACCTCCTTTTTCTGATAGGTATCGGGCATTCCCTGCGACCAGACAAAAATGCTGCTCAAAAGGGCCATTATCAGGATTATATGTCTCATTTTTAATGTTTTAAAATTTTATTACTCGTGTCAGCATCGTCAGAAACAGTAATTTATTCCAGAATAACTTTGCAGGTTTGTCTCCAGCTGCCATTCCACACTTTTAAAAGATAAACTCCTTTTGGGGGTGAAAATTTTCTGAGGTCGATTTTATTTTCGCCCGACAACAAGCCCGATTGAAGTTCCTTTCCATCGAGTTGAACCAGACTCCATTGGGTTTGTTCGATACCATTGGGCAATTCCACCATCAAATAATCGGTAGCAGGAATTGGATAAACCCTGATTTCTGCTTCATTTTCCACTGACAATTCATCGTTTCCCACTGTCATGTTGATGGTGTACATGGAACGGCCATAGGTGGCAGCAGCAAGGGTTCCCGAAGTAAAATCCAAAGCCAGGTCGGTAATGGGCACCAAAGGCAAGCCTTCGGCCAATAAATACCAGCCATCGAATCCATCGTCCTTATAAAAAACACCCACATCGGTAGCGGCAATGAGCCGTTTCATTACATCGGGCCAAACCACCAAATCGTTCACCGGAGCTTCGGGCAATCCCGCAGAAATATCCTGCCAGGTAGCCCCAAAATCTTCGGTTTTAAAAATATGGGGCATGTATTCATTTTCACGAAAACCCGAAAGACAAACATAGGCTGTGGCCACTTCAACAGGATCGGCCACCACACGGCTAATCCACCGCCGGGGCAATTCTGCACTTATTTTTGTCCAGTCAGCTCCCTGATTCTGTGTCACCCACACATTGGCATCGTCGGTTCCCACGTAAATCACATTGGTATCGACCGGCGAAACATGAATGGTGGTAATGGTTCCATATTTTTGATTTCCACCACCCGGTCCATTGGTCAAATCGTCGGAAATGGCCTGCCAGTTCACAGCTTTATTCACTGTTTTATACAACCTGTGGGAGCCATAGTACAGCGAGGAGCTGTTGATGGGATTCATAACCACGGGGGTATTCCAGTTTTTGCGGTCGTTGCTGCTAATTCCGGTGGTGGCAGATGTAAATGTAGTTCCATGATTGATGGAGCGAGCCAGATTTCCATATTGATACTCGGCGTAAACATAATCGGCATCGTTATAATCCACCAGACAATAGAATCCATCTCCGCCGTAAATCATAGCCCAGGCATAGGGATTTCCCGAAAGGGTTCGGTTGGTTCCATTATCCTGTGTGCCACCATATAACCTGAAAGGGGCGGTGGCTTCTATGGCTGCTGTATAAAACTGGGTAATCGGCAATGTAGTATTGTGACTCCAGCTGTTTCCCCCATTATCGGAAATATAAAAACCGCCATCGTTGCCCAAATACATTCTACTGGAATTGGTTGGCGAAACAGCCACTTCGTGCATATCCACATGGGCCGAACCTGTTATATAATCCCAATTCTGGCCTCCATCGGTTGTTTTAAATAAATCGAGACCAATGGCATAGACTTTTTGCGCATCCTGCGGATCTATCTTTAAACGCCCAAACCACCATCCATAGCTGGCATAGATGTTATCGAGACTGCTATCGTTGGTTTGTGTCCAGCTGTCGCCCCCGTCTTCACTGCGAAACAAGCCCGAAAAATAGCCTGTCCGGTCGCTATAGATGGCATACATAATGTTGGGCTGACTTTGAGAAATGCCGATTCCTATTCTTCCTACATTCACGCCGCCGGGCAACCCGTTGGTCAATTCCTGCCAGGTGATTCCGCCGTCGTAGCTTCTGAAAATTCCACTGCCAAAGCCGCCGTACGTGAAATACGATAAACGGCGAACCCGCTCCCACATCACGGCATAAATGGTGTCGGGATTCTGCGGATGCATGGCCAAATCAATGGCACCTGTGGAATCGTTGCTATAAAGTACCTGCGCCCAGTTTTGTCCGCCATCGGTGGTTTTAAAAACGCCCCTTTGGCTGTTGTTTTCGAACAGATAACCCATAGCTGCCACATAGGCCACATCGGCATTCTGTGGATGAACCACGATTCGGCCCACAGAGCCAGATTGCTGTAAGCCGCGCTGTTGCCAGGTTTGACCCGCATCATCGCTCCGATAAATACCCAAACCATCGTAGGCTAAGCTTCCGCCGCCGGGATTGGCTTCACCAGTTCCCACATACACCACCTGTGCATTGGAGGGTGAAATGGCAATATCGCCAATGGAAAGCGAGGGTTGCTCATCGAAAAGGGGGGAGAAAGTTGAACCGGCATCAACCGATTTAAAGATTCCTCCACTGGCAGTTCCCAGATAGATATGCTCCTCGTTGGAGGGATCTAATTCAACATCGGTAAGCCTTCCACCGATATTGTAAGGTCCGGCAAAAAACCATTCCCCCTGACTTTTTTGGGGTTGCTGCCGCAGCTTTTGAGCCTGTTGAATGGACTCCTGATAAGCTTGTCTGTTTAGATTTCCTGTGGGATAAGCCCGTTGCTGATAAAACCAGTCGACAGGTTGATATTTCGATTTTTTGGGCGTGTTGTGCTGGAAGTGATAAAGCAAAAATGCCAATCCCACAACCAACAAGGCCATAGAAGCAAAAATAAAGCGGCGCATAAACAAATTATTTCCTCAAAAATAACTAAAAAACACTTTCTGCGGCTATGGAATATATTTTCTAAAATTCAGATTTTCTTAACCATAATAATGACGACAGCACAAACAAACAAACCAAATAATATTACTTTTGCCCCATGGCAGAAAATGCATCATACGAACAGTTTGAGCTGACGAGAGATTTTCTCGAAGAGCTACAATTGCTTATCAGTAAGGAAGATACCGATATGGTTAGGCAAGTGCTGGGCGAATTGCACCCTGCCGATATTGCCGAGATTTACGAAGAACTCACCCTCGACGAAGCCAAATTTACTTTTCATCTTCTCGACCACGAGCTGGCTGCCGATGTGTTGGCCGAGTTGGAAGAAGACGACCGAAAACAGTTTCTTCAGTTCATTCCTTCAGAAATTCTGGCCAACAGGTTCATTGAAAACATGGACTCCGACGATGCTGCCGACGTAATTCAGGAGCTATCGGAAGAAAAGCGCGAGAGCGTTCTCAGCTACCTCACCGACGAGGAACAGGTGGAAGACATCAAGGAGCTGCTCACCTACGACGAAGATACCGCCGGGGGTTTAATGGCCAAAGAGCTTTTAGCCATCAACGGCGATTTAACCGTGCGAAGCTGCATCATAGAGCTCCGCAAACAGGCCGAAGATGTGGATGAGGTGTATTATATCTATGTGGTAGATAAGGACTATAAACTCATTGGCATTTTGTCGCTCAAATCGCTGCTCACCGCACAGGCACATACTTTAATCAAAGATTTATGCAATACCGATGTTATCAGTGTGAATGCCGATGAAACCTCCGAAGAAGTAGCCATTCTGATGCAGAAATACAATCTTGTGGCACTGCCAGTTATCAGCGAAAACGGAGAATTGCTCGGTAGAATTACCATCGACGATGTGGTGGATGTGATAAAAGATGAGGCCGACAAAGATTACCAAATGATTTCGGGTTTAACCCAGGATGTGGAATCGGGCGATAGCGTGTACAGACTAACCCGCGCAAGGTTTCCGTGGTTGCTTATCGGACTTGTGGGCGGAATTATTGGTGCCGCTGTCATTGGTTATTTCGAAGGCGATATAGCCCGTTATGCGGGTTTGGCATTGTTCCTTCCATTGATTGCGGCCATGGGTGGCAATGTGGGGGTTCAATCGTCGTCGATAGTGGTACAAGGTATAGCTTCGGGCGATTTAGGCATCGATGGCATTGGAACTAAATTACTTAAGGAGCTGGCCGTATCCTTTTTAAACGGCATGATACTCTCCATACTCATTTTCACGTACAGCTATTTCTTCCAGGATTCTTTCCCGCTGACCATCTCGGTGAGCATAGCACTTTTTGTGGTCATTATTTTTGCTTCGCTGTTTGGCACTTTAGTCCCGTTGATGCTTCATAAATTCGATGTAGATCCTGCCCTTGCCACCGGCCCGTTCATCACCACCGTAAACGATATTATGGGTTTGATGATTTATCTTTTTATTGCCCGCGGAATTTTTGGGATGTTTTTTTAACACCCCCCCTTTCTGTTTGGGTTTCTTTTGTTTCACTTTTCTAATCTAACAGGCTTTTTTTCAGCTCCCCTATGGGCTGTGGAAAAATGAAAGGGATTTCTCAGTCGACTCGCAAGCTCATCTCCATCGAAATGACCTGTATATGTGGT
>DYSN01000148.1:3899-6437 GCA_020718205.1 Draconibacterium orientale | reverse complement strand
ACAATAAAAAGTGCTGGAAAAATTATTCGCATTCTAAGTTAATCATGGGGTTTAGAGTACAAAAATACGCATAAAAGAAATAAGCAGAAGGGTAAATTCTGAAAGGAGCTTTAACGTTTAATCGTGCTGCCTGATTCTTAGAGTTGCATAAATTCAGTTGGAGTGACGCCATTGAGCTTTTTAAATGCTGCATAAAAACTGCTTCGCGAGCAAAATCCACATTCGTAAGCTACGCCTTCAATGGATATTTTTTCGTTCATATTCCGAAGCATATTTATGGATTCGTTGATGCGCAGCTGGTTGATGAGTTCAAAAAATCCTACTTTATACCGTCGGTTGATGGTTTGAGAGACCACATAAAGAGGGTATCCCACTTGCTTAGAAAGGGCGCTAAGGCTGTATTTCTCGGTGAGATATGGTTTTTCGGAGGCAAAAAGGCTTTCTATGGCTGCAAAACAAAGTTGTTCTTCTTGAACTTTCACATGAGTGTGAGCGTATCGAGCACATTGGCTTTCGGAAGCTGAGCGGGTTTTATTGATGGCATCGATGCTGTTGTTGACTTGGAGTTTTTCGTAAATGCTTCGGATGTGGGTTTTTACGGTTTCAGGACTGATAATAAGTTCTTTGGCTATATCCTTGTATCGATAGCCTTTAGAGAGCAGATTTACAACCTCGTTTTCGCGCGAGCTTAAAAGTTTGGATTCGGGCTTGCGAATTTCGCTCTGAAAGGCCTTTAACACTTTAGCTGCAATGGAACCGCTCATGGGCGATTCGCCTCGGATAATTTCTTCCACTGCAGCTACTAGTTTTTCTGATGGGGTGTTTTTCAAGAGATAGCCTGTGGCCCCTGCTTTAATGGCATCCAGCACCACTTCGCTATTTTCAAACACCGTATATACTATGAATTGGGTTTGATGTGATTCTTCCTTCATTTTCTCAATGCACTCAATTCCGCTCACGCCAGGTAAATGAACATCCATAAATACTACCATGGGGTTTATGCTGCTAAACTCGGACATAAACTCTTCTGCGGTAAAGTAATTGCCTACACATTGGATATGTTCGGTTTCGGTAAAAAGGCTCACAAAACGTTGACGTATTTCGTTATTGTCCTCAACAATGGCTACAGTTATGGGTTTGGTATTCATCGCTATTGATTTATAAAATAGAATTACAAAATTAGAGGAGGCTACGGCTTTTTGTTTACCCCTTTTTGGGTAATTTTATCTAAACTTCCTTCCAGGGTTATTTGAAGTCCATTTTTCGAGTTCATTTCGCAATTCAATCCCAAATCAAGAGCATGTTGCTTAATATTACGCAATCCATTGCCAAGCTGATTTGAATTTTCTAAAAGCCCTTTTCCATTATCAGCAATGGTAAATCGAATTTGATTTTCGGTCAATGTGAGGCTTAAATTGATCAATGAACCTTTGGAATGTTTCAGTGCGTTGTTTACCGATTCTTTGGTCAGCAACACCATTTTACGACGGGCATCGGATCGCACCATGAGGTCAGGAAATTGGTTCGGAAAGTCGATTTCGAGTTCAAAATTCGTTTCTTCCAGCATGCGGTTAATGCTGATACGCAGGTAAATAAATAGCCGTTCGAGATTGTCGTTGATGGGGTTGATGAGCCAAACAATTTCGCTCATGCTTTGAATCAAATCGCGTGAAAGGGACTGAAGTTTATGCAATTTACTCATTTTCCATGTGAGGTCTTCGGTCGAATTTTCGAGCAATTGCTCACAAATAAACGAAATTTGCGTTAGCCCTGCACCAATATCATCATGGATTTCTTTAGAAATTTGGAGACGTACGAGCTCAATTTCACGTAGCAATTTCAACTCTTTTACCTTCTTGTGGGCGGTGCGCAAATACAGCATGTAAAAGATCAGCAACATCATAAGGGCAAATCCCAGTGTCACCAATAAGTAAAACCAGAGTTGCTGATAATACGGAGGGTTCACCGCAAGGTTCAGCAAATTGAGGGTAGGGGAGTAAACACCATCGGCATTGCAACTGCGCACTTGAAAGGTAAAGTTTCCTGTGGGGATATAGGCATAGCGAATATGATCGCTGGCATTCTGTTGGTTCCATTCTTGATCAAGACCCAAAAGTCTGTATTCGAGTCTTACGTTTTGAGGTAGGGCATATTCTAATATTTTAAGAACAAAGGTGATGTCTGTTTCATGATGTTTTAATTGGAGTGTCGGAAGTTGCATCAAGGAATCAAGATTGAGCTTTTTACCGTTTTGCTGAATGGATTCAAGATAAATTGAGGGTTGAAGGGAATCGATTTGGATATTTTTGGGATCGAAATAATTGATTCCCATCACTCCTCCAAAGAAAATAAGCCCTTCATCGCTTTGAAAGGCCGATCGACTGTTGAACTCATTGCTTTGAAGTCCATACTCGGTGCTGTAATTTCTAATTTTTCCGTTGGCAGGATTGTAACTGCTGATACCTCCGAGGCTTGAAATCCAGAGTTGCTGGTCAGAACCCAAATACATGCTATACAAAGTGTTGGAAGCTAAGCCAT
>DYSN01000148.1:2720-3799 GCA_020718205.1 Draconibacterium orientale | reverse complement strand
AGTTGCTGGTCAGAACCCAAATACATGCTATACAAAGTGTTGGAAGCTAAGCCATCTTCGGTGCTGATAATTCGTTGAAGTTTAAAATCGGAGTTTAAAATCAATAAACCGAAATTGCTGGCCACAAAATATTGGTTTCCTAAGGGAACCAAGGCATTGTAAATTGGACTTAAAGGTTTCTGATTGGATTCGATGGGGATGGGAATGAAGCTGGTATCTGAGGCGCTGATGGTGAATTTATATAAGGATCCTCCGCTTTCTGCAACCACAAATTTGTTGGAATCTAGTGGTTGTATTAAGCTGATTTGGTTAATATTAGGAGTTGTAATTTTCTTTATTTTTTCCCCGTGGTAGTAATGTAAGCCTATTACTGAACCTAAAAGAAATTGATCATTTCCAAGATTGCAATAGTGGGAATATTCAATTTGGGTGTATGGGCTGGTTAAGGATCGAATCTGCTTATCGTTGGAATAAATGCACAATCCCAATGGAGTGGAAAGCAGCAGTTCGCTTTCGTTGAGCTTAGCAATAAAATGGATCTGGGTTATGGGCTCTTTCTTCCCTATGACTTTAGAAAGTTGAACTCCCGTTTTTTTGTTTAGTTGGTATATCAGCAAACCCGAATTGAGGCAACCAAAATATAGGGTCCCCTTGGAATCATAGTACAGTGCTTTTACAAAATTGTCGTTCAGAGGTTTACCCATAATTTCGGTGGGTAGGAGGTAGTTGAATTTCTTAATTTTAGGATTGATGCGAATAAGTCCATTGCCATCGGTGCCCAAAAAAAGATTTCCCGATTTCTCTATATTGATGCAAGTGGGAAGATAAAGGTTAAAGCTCTGGCGGGTGGTATTGAAGTAGGAAAGGTTGTAGGCAGTGATAATTTGAGATTGGTGGTTGATTCTGAATGTGCCGCCCCAAATATAGTTTACGTAAACAGTACTGTCATAGCTCATTAAGGCTGAATGAATTTGAGCTTTTGGATGTATTTGTTGAAGCAAAATTGGAATTTCTGACCATTTTCCTGAGCTCCAACGATGGGCGATGAGTTGGTGGTGGGTTAAGGTGAGTCCTATTCC
>DYSN01000148.1:0-2620 GCA_020718205.1 Draconibacterium orientale | reverse complement strand
CTGAGCTCCAACGATGGGCGATGAGTTGGTGGTGGGTTAAGGTGAGTCCTATTCCAGGGTTGTAGCTTATACCTTGGTAGCCTTCTTGTGGAAGGTTTGCTGGGATTTTTAGCTTGCTTATTTTTGCCGAAGTCGCGTCAAAAATGAATATTTCTTCCTTAGATCCATTAATCCAAAAGATTTGGGTTGAAGTACAAGCTATTCTTTTAGGCCCTTCTGAAATTTTATGTTTAAGGTTGATGCGACGACCATTTTTTTGGTCTTCGACAATAAAATCATTACCACGACTGGCATAGATTCGATAGGATCCAACCGCATATACAAACCGACTTTTATCGTCATTTTTAATTTCAGGAAGATCGATTTGACGAAGTTTTCCACTTCGAATATGATATTCAAAAGCACCTTCCTCCGAACCAATAAGCAAAACGGTTTTGCTTTCGGCACATAAACTCCTAATGGTTACTGGTTGTAATCGATCTATAGGAAACCGAATGGTGAACACTTCTTGGCCAATAATACGGTTTAGCCCGTTGCTGGTGCCCACCCATAAGATTTGATTGGAATCGAGGGCGGTGCAAGTAACCGTGCTTTGACTGAGTCCTTGCTTTACTCCATATTGAAAAAGGGTAATGTCTTCTTGCTGTGCAAAGGACAAAACGAGTATTAAATTACCTATAATGAATAAAATAACCCTTCTCATGGCTAAAATTATGTAGCAAATTTAGGGTTTTTCCCTTTCCCTATTCCTGGTTTTTTACAATTTAGTTTTTTTGTTGTATTTCTTTATAATTACGGACATTTCTTGGGCCTCTCTCGCTTTAATTTCGCTTCACTTTAATACTCAAATTTAGAACTTAAATTATTTACCCTAATCCCTACGGTCATGATTACATTTCTACATTTTCGCAAGTTTCAATGGTTTCTATTATTAGGCATTTTTCCTATGTTCTTTACTGTCAAGAGTTCCATAGCACAAACCAAAGATGTGTCCTTAGAAATCATTACCGATTCTCCTCGAAAGATCACCAGTCTTACTTTGGGTTATAAGTATGGATCAAACTTTGATAATCCACTTATTTTTTCCCACAACATCGATCTCAATTTTCACAAGACCCAGTTCAATATTAATGTCAATTATGAATGGCCTATCAAATTTCTTTACGATGATGAGGATGAGGAATTGGCCAAAGTAAAAAACCTTTTTAATAAAGTAGAAATTGCAGCAAGTTTTGGGCTTTGGACTTCGGTTAGAAGTGAAGATATCGAAGCCCGATGGTCGGCAGGTGGTGGGAAAGAATGGGTGACGTCTGTACCCGTTAGAGCCCTTAAAGTTAAAGGAATACATACTGGAGTCACTGCCAAACAAAGCTTTATTACTCTCAACGATCATTATTACGATTACAATAATTATTCTGTTTTTTTTGGTTATTTCTGGTCCAAGTACAGCAACTATGAGTTTCGGGTCGAAGGTCGATACAAAAGTGGTTTTCGTTATCATATTTCCTATATCGATTTCTTTTATTCTCCACCTAACACACAACCTTTTATAGCTGATAATACTGAGTATTTGCCCTTTGGTGGACGTATTGGGAGTCATGTGTACAGCTTAAGGCATGTAGGTTTTAGTTTTAGAATCGAATTTGGAGTGCTGCCCAAGAATTTTGTAAAATCATCGGACGGAGACAAAGATTTAGCTTATTTCTATATGAAATTCGGGGTGGGCATCAATGGCACCTTACGTAAGCGAGGTAAATTTATCGAGAAGTATAAATAAGAACTTCACTGAAGCCCCTTCTACCAATAGGTTGGCTTTTTATTTCATTGTATTAATTAACAACAGTTTAAATCTAAAATTTATTGATATGAAAACAGTTTTTTTCTCTATTCTTTTTGCTTTGAGCCTTCAATGGCTTTCTGCTCAAGACGACTATCAAAAGGGCACCTATTATTTTGACCATATTCGACTGAATACAGGCCCAATTATGAGCCAATACGATAATCCAACCCTTCATCAAAACCCAGGTTATGGTCTTGGATTTAGTGGGGAAGCCACCTTAGCTGATGCTTACTTCCTTGGTACCTCGTTTGACTTTAATTTTGGAAATATGAAGTTTGTGGATATAACTATGGATTTAGGAGCTGGGGCATCGGCCTATATGGCCGAGGATGTAGATTTGTTTTTAGGTTTGTGCTTGCTTTCAATGAATTTGAATGTGTACGATCAGAGCCCGTTTAACTCTGCCATTTTTTTGAAATTGCGCTACAAAAAGCTTTTCTACGAAAGTAAAATGACCGTTTGGGGATGGCAACAGGGCAAAGATCCTGTTTTTAGAATGAACTCATACTACGGCGTGGCTTATAAAATTTCGGAGGATTTTGCCGTAAATCTTACCTATAAACTGTATTCCCCAGAAGCTAAATTTTTGCATCTTGGCATTGGCTGGCTGCTTTAAGGAGTTTTCAAGAACAGAACCTCCTCAGCATTGACTTTATCAAAGCAATTCAATTGCTTGCGTGACAAGCCCAATCTGTGAAGTATCTTTGTTTTCACAAATTTCGTTGCCAATGACTTTGATTTAATCAACGAGAAACATAATTTTTGTTACTTTTGTCCCAA
>DYSN01000376.1 GCA_020718205.1 Draconibacterium orientale | reverse complement strand
TAAAGATATTTTTATTCAAAAACTAGATGCCTCTGGCAATCTGGTGTGGGCAAAACAATTGGGGGGAACAAACGATGATATGGGCTACTCCATCACCACCGATGCATCAGGCAAGGTCTATACTACTGGTTACTTTTACGGAACAGCCGATTTTGACCCCTCAACCAGCACTTATAATTTAACATCTACAGGTGAAGACGATATTTTTATTCAAAAATTAGATGCGTCTGGCAATTTTGTGTGGACATGTACCTTGGGGGGAACAAACACTGATATAGGCTTCTCCATCACCACCGATACCACAGGAAATATCTATACTACTGGTTGTTTTACTGGAACAGTAGATTTTGACCCTTCTGCCGGCACTTACAATCTGACTTCAGCAGGTTATAAAGATATTTTTATTCAAAAACTAGATGCCTCTGGCAATCTGGTGTGGGCAAAACAATTGGGGGGAACAAACGATGATATGGGCTACTCCATCACCACCGATGCATCAGGCAAGGTCTATACTACTGGTTACTTTTACGGAACAGCCGATTTTGACCCCTCAACCAGCACTTATAATTTAACATCTACAGGTGAAGACGATATTTTTATTCAGAAATTAGATGCCTCGGGTAATTTCGTTTGGGCAAAAAGAATGGGGGGAGCTTCCTATGATTACGGTAAGTCTATAAGCACCGATGCCTCAGGAAATGTGTATACCACTGGAAGTTTTCAAGGAACGGTAGATTTCGATCCTGGGGCAGACATTTTTAATTTGAATTCGACAGGTGGTGTTTGGGATATTTTCATTCAAAAACTGGATAGCTACGGTAATTTGGTGTGGGCAAAAAAAATGGGCGGTACTGACGCTGATTATGGAGGGCACATAAGAACCGATGACTCGGGAAATGTCTATACTACTGGATATTATAGAGGAACAGTAGATTTTGACCCCTCCTCAGGCACTTCTGATTTAACTTCGGCAGGGGGCTACGATATTTTTGTTGCAAAATATGCTCCTTCTGGCGTCGGAATTGAAGATGTATCCGCAAGCAGCATTTCAATCTACCCGAACCCCGTAAGCGATAAATTGAGCATTGTCAAT
>DYSN01000147.1 GCA_020718205.1 Draconibacterium orientale | reverse complement strand
GAGCTAACCAAGGGATCAAAGCCTTGAGGAACGAAAGGATTGAGGCCCCGGCATCCGGAAACAAAACCCCAAGGACCCTATGCCCCCCCAGCTGGCGTGGATTTAACTTCGTTGAGCTCATACTTCGTCTCCCCGGCTGACGCGGAGAATATCTTCCGAACACTACTTAATTTGCAATCCGTGCGCCATAACAATTTAAATATCTGTAAGTTAAAGCTGGCGCGGACATGTATAAAAGATATATCTTTTTTTTTAGAATTAAGTTTTCTTATATGCACGGATTGCAAATCCGCGCTGGGGGGATAAGTATTTCCCTGAAATCAAAAAAAATTGGATGCTCCAAGCCTTTCCATGCCCTTTGTCTCTTATTTTTGTGGGTTCAATAAGTAAAACAGATACTCCTATGAATATGCAAGCAATGGCTGGAAATATGGGCAAAAAGGTTCGCTCCGATTGCCATATAGAATTGGAATTAACCAACAGTGGCGGTCAACAAATCACTTCAATTTCTAAAGTGGAGGTGATGTATGGAAAGGCAAACCGTAAACTGATTCTAGAAATTCTCGATTTCTACGAAATTCAACATGCCAGGGTCATCCTAAACGACAGTGGTGCTTTGCCTTTTGTTATCGCCGCACGGTTAGAAGCATGTATTAGTCAGGTGCTCCAGACTAATAAGGAGTTTTTGCTTCCGCAACAGACTATCAATTCCACCAATACCCTAAAAGAGCAGCAGCGTTTTAGCCGCTTATATCTGCCGGGCAATACCCCAAGCCTTATGTTGAATGGGGGAATTCACCAGCCCAATGGTCTTATTTTAGACCTGGAAGATGCGGTGGCACCAGAAAAGAAACACGAAGCACGTTATCTGGTCCGCAATGCGCTGCGGTCGCTCAATTTTTATGGGGCTGAACGCATGGTGCGTATCAATCAGGGAACCAGAGGTCTCCGGGACCTGGATTTTGTGGTACCACATCATGTAAATCTCATCCTGGTACCCAAAGTGGAAACGGCTGAGGAGCTTTTGGCGGTTCAAAACAGAATAGATGAGATTAAAAAGGAGCAAAATATTAGTCATCCCATCTGGCTCATGCCCATCATTGAGAGTGCCAAAGGGGTTATGAATGCCTATGCCATCGCTCAGGCCACCGACACTGTCAGCTCCATGGCAATTGGTCTGGAAGACTATACCGCCGACATGGGCGTTCGTCGTACTCAGGAAGCTACCGAGAGCTTTTTTGCCCGAAATATGGTGGTTACAGCCTCCATAGCTGTAGGAGTTCAACCCATAGATTCTGTTTACTCCGATATAAGTGATATGGAAGGACTGGCGAAAAATGTTCAGGCATCCAAAGCATTGGGTTTCATTGGAATGGGTTGTATTCATCCGCGACAAGTGCGGGTGATTCACGAAAACTACGCCCCCGATAGCACCGAAATTGAAAAAGCTAAAAATATCTATAAAGCCTTTCTCGAGGCTAAAGCCAAGGGATTGGGCGTTGTTTCGCTGGGAACAAAAATGATAGATGCCCCTGTGGTAAAACGAGCCGAAAAAGTGATAAAGCTGGCTCTCGAGACCGGAAAACTTGCCGAAAACTGGCTGGAGGAATAACCTTTGGATTACCCATTTTTAAGATTTTAAGACATGATAAAATACGATAAATTAGTCACCAATGCTGCCGGACGCGTAGTTCCGGAAATTATCAATGGCGAAAACCATGTGGCCTATCAGGGGGTAGGGAAATATAAACCCACCGGATTTAAACATGCTCCCCGGATTCCGTCCTGCGCCGATTATCCCGCCGATGGAAACAAATTGGTTCTAACTCTGAAAGAAGCCCTTTTGAAAGCCGGGTTGAGAGATGGCATCACCATCAGTTCGCACCATCATTTCAGAGATGGCGATTTGATTGCCCTCCAGGTTTTCGATATTGCCCATGAGCTGGGAATTAAAGATTTACGTTGGTTCCCTTCGGCTTCGTTTCCAAGTCAGGCCCGTTTAACTCAATATCTCGAAGATGGCACCATCAGCCATATCGAAGGCAGTATGAACGGCCCCCTGGGAAGATTTTGCAGCGAAGGAAAAATGAAAAAATTAGCCATTCTCCGCTCTCACGGTGGTCGCTACCAAGCCATTCAGGATGGGGAAGTAAAGATAGATATAGCCATAATTGCTGCACCCACCGCCGATGCTTTTGGCAATGCCAATGGTACCACAGGTCCTGCCGCTTGCGGTCCGCTGGGTTTTGCTTTGGGCGATTCGCAATATGCCGACAAAGTGATTGTGGTGACCGATAATCTGGTGCCATTTCCCTGCGTGCCCTGGCAAATTCATGGAAATCATGTGGATTATACCGTGGTGGTTGATAAAGTTGGGGAGCCCGAAAAAATCATTTCCGGAACCACCAATATCACCAAAAGCCCCGACAGACTTTTGATAGCCGAAATGACAGCTCAGTTTTGCGAAGAGGCCGGAATCGTTCAGAATGGATTCAGCTATCAGGCAGGTGCCGGAGGAACAGCCCTCAGCATTGGAATTTACTTCGAAAAAATACTCAGGAACCGGGGTTGGAAAGCTCGTTTTATTCGTGCCGGCAGCAATCAGTATCCGGTGAGCATGCTCGAAAACGGGTTGGTAGATTATATTCTCGATGGTCAAACCTTCGATTTGGAAGGCGTGAGATCCATGCGCGAAAACCCCAACCACTTAGATACCAGTCCTTTCACCAGCTATAACTACCACAGCAAAGGAAATTTTGCCGGATTGGTGGATGTGGTGATTCTGGGCGCTACCGAAGTCGATTTAGATTTCAACGCCAATGTGGTGACCCACAGCGACGGCATCTTGCTTCATGGAATCGGGGGATGGCAAAACTGCCTTTTCTCTAAATGCACCATACTTCCCATACCGCTTTTCCGCGACAGAATTCCCGTGATTGTAGATAGAGTTACCACGCTATGTGGCCCCGGCGAATTGATCGATGTGATAGCTACCGAACGGGGAATCGCCATAAACCCCCGCCGAACCGATTTAATAGAGAAGCTGAAAAACAGCAAGTTGCCTATAAAAACCATTGAAGAGCTTAAAGCCGAAGCCGAAGCCATTTGCGGAGTGCCCGATAAGCCTGAATTTACCGACGAAATTGTGGCAGCCATTAAATGGGTCGATGGAACCATTATCGATGTGGTGAGAAAAGTGAAGCAGTAAGCCCGATACCGTTGGAAATTCCAGGGTTAGCTTTTTGAGAAAAACTTGCCCTGCCGGGTATTTTGCGATTCGAGTTCCCGTTCTATGCTTTGGAGAATCTGATCGTTGCGCAGGTTACCCCAGGCCTGACTCACTAAAAATCTTGGGGGTACTTCGCCGGCAAACCGCTCCACCACAAAGCTGGGGTTGAGTTGTTCGAGAAACCGAACCATAAAGCCGATGTATTCTTCCATGCCAAAAAGCTCGAAATTCTCCGGATTATTCCGGTACTCCTTAGCCATGGCAGTTCCTTTAATAATTTGAAGCTGATGGAATTTGATATTGTTAAGTGGAAGCTGATTCAACACATGAACTTGTTCCATCATTTCATCACGGCTTTCACCCGGAAGTCCAAATATCATATGCCCCCCGGTTTTTACCCCGTACGATTTGGTGAGATGTATCATATCAACCACATTCTGAAAATCGTGCCCGCGATTTATCCGTTTCAGGGTTTTATCATAAGTACTCTCGATGCCATATTCCAGAATCACATAATGCGTCTTGCTGATTTCAGCAAAATATTGAAGCTTCTCTTCGTCCATGCAGTCGCTGCGGGTGCCAATGACCAATCCCACCACGTTTTCCATTTCCAAAGCAGGCCCATAAAGCCTTTTCAGCTCTTCGAGAGGGGCGTAGGTATTGGAATAGGCCTGGAAATAGGCTAAAAATTTGCCGGCCCTGCGGTATCTGTTGGCATGAAACTCCATGCCCTCCTGAATTTGTTGAATTACTGGTTTCTTGGGGTCATTATAGGATGGATTGAAAGCATCATTATTGCAATAGGTGCAGCCGCCACGAGCCACTTTCCCATCGCGGTTGGGGCAGGTGAATCCCGCATCTATGGTGGTTTTCTGAACCCGCTCGCCAAAGGTCCGCTCAAAATACTGAGCATAGGCATTAAAACGGCGGGAGTGACCCCAAATATGGGCTGTTTCGATCATGAAGTTAACAATATGAGCGCGCAAAGGTAAATTTTTTCGGTGGGCAATGCAGACAGGATCTATAGATTTGACCGCGTTAAGGAATAATTGGCATGTATAGGTTAAACCATCAATCTATAAAAAATTGGCTAATCTCTTTCGGGCAAGTGTATACATTGTAAGTTAGGGATTATTAAGCAAAAAAAAGGCGAACCCGAGGGCTCACCTTTTCAGTTATTTTATTAGGATAACTATTTATTTAGCAACTCGTTCGAGCCATTTCACCATTCCAAACATGGCAGTCATGGAAAGCAGACACACCACTACAAACACAGTCCAGGTTAACGATATGGATGCATTTTCATACATCATTGCTCCCATGAATAAGGAGAAATTACCTATTGCAGTGGCAGTTAACCAACCACCTTGCATCAAGCCCTGCATATGTGTAGGAGCAACTTTTGAAACAAATGAAAGCCCAAGAGGTGAGATAAATAATTCGGCAACAGTGAGAATAAAATACACGGAGAACAATAACCATGGAGTAACACGTTGTGCTTCGGGTAAACTTCCCATAATTTTTACTTCAGACAAATTTGGAAGACCCATGGAGCCAATGGCCATAACGATGAAAGCTGTGGCTGCTATACCCATACCAATTCCGATTTTTTTCGGTGTTGAAGGCTGAATTCCTTTTTTTGCCAGCGCAGAAAATATGAAAATTATCACGGGGGTTAGAAATACAACAAGGAAAGGATTGATGGACTGGAATATCTCAACAGAGGAGAAAAGCCCGCCCAAATGGGTATAATCCTTTGCAAACATGGTAAGTGTTAATCCATTTTGATGGAAAGAGAACCAAAAGAAAATAACAACACCAAACACTGCAAAAAGAGCCAGTATACGTTGTTTGATTTCTTTTGCATCCTGCATAATTTCTTCTTTGGAAACGGAATTTCCCTTTGCCTTAGCTGTTGGATTTGGATAAATACGTTTGGTTGCAAGAAAAATCACCAATGAAATAATCATGGCACCAACGGCAGTTAAAAAGGCATAATGGAAACCTGTGTTAAATGCCAATAAGTATTGATTTGAGAACTCGGTAAGATTGGCTGGAGTAACACCATTTGACACTTGCGTTGCCAATTCTGTAAATCTTCCGTTTATTACTTCCTCCGACATGGATTTACCCAGATAATGATGGCATAATTCTGGTAAATCGGCATTATAAGAATAACCCTGCATGGCCACAAAAGTGTTTCTAACCCAAGTTGCCATAAAGGGGGCAAACATGGCGCCAATATTGATGAACATGTAAAAAATCTGAAAACCTGAATCTCGTTTGTTTCGGTATTCATCATTATCATACATCTGTCCTACAAGAGCCTGAAGATTTCCTTTAAATAATCCATTTCCAAAAGCAATAACCAGCAAGGCTGCCAGGGCTATATATTTGGTGGAAATAAGTGATGGCATGGCTAAAAAGACATACCCGGCAGACATGGTTAATAGTCCGACAATGATTGTGCCTTTATAGTTTCTTGTTTTGTCAGCTATCAACCCGCCTACCAGGGCGAGGATATAAATTGAGCCATAAAATATGGAGTAAAATGTACCCGCTTCTGTTCCTGAAATGTTGAATTTCGACATCAAAAACAAAGTTAGAATAGCCATCATGGTATAAAAACCAAATCGCTCGCCCATATTGGCCAGCGCGGCAGGAATTAGTCCTTTGGGGTGATCTTTAAACATAGAAAATTATTTTTGTGATTAAATTATTTAACAGCATTTTTAAGTAGGCAGCACAAAAATAATTAAATTTCGATGGGACACAAGTTTATTTTTACGCCCAATTAGCAAAGCCATCATGTTTATATTATACACGGATGAACAAATCATCGGGCTCAAAGAATTACCGAGTGTATTTTTGTTTCATTTCCAAATGTAAAAAGCCTTATTTTTGTAATCAACTGAATCGATACAGATGTTGCAAACAAACCCATAATACTTTAAGCCCCATGAAAACAAACCTGTCAACCCTGATTTTAATTATTCTCCTGACATTTGCAGCTGGAGTGGCCCCATGCACAGTATAACTATGATTCCATCACCTTCGAATCGCCCACATCGAAAATCATCATTGAGCCCACGGACAACAATATCTGGCAAATTGGAACTCCGCAAAAAAGTTTCTTCAATGCAGCTCATGATGGCGCCAAAGCCATTGTAACAGATACCTTAAATACCTATCCCCCAAACAATACTTCATCATTTATTTATGTCATCCGGAATCCTTACACCCAAACCTGCTATACCAGCATGGGATTCT
>DYSN01000375.1 GCA_020718205.1 Draconibacterium orientale | reverse complement strand
CCGCTTGCTGAAACTGTTGCCTTCGAGCAATCCCCAGGAGGAGAAACCATGAATCGGGCAAGAGAGGACAAGCGGTTGATGGGGGAATACTTGCCAGCCCGAAAGGGGGATTGAGAGGGCAAGTCCTTTGCTATAGTGTGGCTCTATGATCATTTCGTAAGAAAGGCTAATTCATCAATGAAACTCGTAACAGCCGGAATAATCACTCATAACAACCAGGTTCTTTTGGCCAGAAGGAAAAAAGGACAAAACCTCGAAGGTTATTGGGAGTTCCCTGGAGGTAAAATAGAGCCCAACGAAACACCTCAAGCGTGCCTCGAAAGAGAATTGTTTGAAGAGCTCAACTTGACAACAAAAGCTGGTAGAATCATAGCAGAAAGCGTTTATGAGTATTCCCATGGGGCAATTAAATTATTAGCTATTGAAGCTGAGTTACTTAGTGATAACATAAAGTTAAGCGTTCATGATAAGCTCGCATGGGTAACGATTTATGATGTCCAAAATTTTAAACTTGCGCCTGCTGATATTGAAATAGCGAGGCAGTTAATTAGACTTAATTTAAGGTCTCAATTTCAAAAAAGGAGAGAGGGAATGGCTTACTGGTGGGTGTCACAGAACAAAACTCATTATGAGGAGAGAGAGGGCGGCTTCCTTTGGGCGCCAAAGGAAACAAAAAAAGGAAGAACAATATTCCATTGGGACACCATGAAAGATGTCAGACAAGGCGACATTATTTTTTCATATTTTCGTCAAAGTATTGTTGCTTTTTCAATCGCTCAAGGAAATGCATACGACAGCAACAATCCTTTCAAAAAGTCAGGAGAATATTGGGAGGAAAATGGTCGTAGAATTGACACTAAATACACTGTTTTGCAAAAGCCGATTTCTTTGCCTAAAATTGTTGACGAATTTCAGGTAATATTACAAAAGCAAGGTGTCTATAAGCCATTAAATAAAAATGGAACTGGCCATCTGGGATACCTTTTCCCTCTATCTGATGAAGCTGGTAACTTTTTGATGTCACGGTGTAAATAAATACAAATACAGCCAACGCGGGATAAATCCCGCAACCCAAGTAGTCAGGAGTCAGAAGTCAGGAGG
>DYSN01000374.1 GCA_020718205.1 Draconibacterium orientale | reverse complement strand
TAAATCGCGCAGACTCCCACACGTCAGGTGCACGCTTTGTTCGGCGGCACTTATAACCCATACTTAAGAGACAGGTTTTCTGTTAGCCAAGACAAAACATTTTTTTCTCTCAGATGTTGGACAATATGTTGCCAACTGCATTTTCGTAACATTGTTGGTTCTTGCAAGGCTTTTTGTACTTCCATATAAGCAATCAATCCATCTCCGTTATTTTGAAAGGCTGGATTTCGCTCATCATAAATTAACACCGCATGTCCATTATTAAGAGATACAGTTCCATCAGGCTTTACGCCTGCCGCCAAAACATTTCTTATCAACTGATAGTTTTTATCTAACGGACATAGAATTAAGTCGCTATCATTTTTCCATTTGAACAGACTTGGAATGTAACGCCAATATAAAACTCCAACTTCAGTCAATGAACATCGTTCTTTTCTTTCTCTTTGGATTGAGTAAGCGCCGTTACAATGCTCACTTTCATAATTTGAATCGGTTGACGTTAATCTTGGTCGTGAACAAGTTCCTACTTCTGCTTCTGTAAACTTACACTCAATTGCTATTCGATAATCTCCAGAAATATAACCATCAAGGCTTGTGGAACGGGGTTCGCCAAGATAATTTACTTTGTATTCCATTTCAAAATTATCAGATGAAATTTGTGCTTTGCCAAATAAATCATGTCCTTCATCATCTTTAATTTCAGATAAGTAATGCAAAGAGTCGTTGATTGCCAAATTGCCTAATATACTTAATGCCAATGCCTGAGAACTATTCATACTACGAAACCATTTGTGCTTTTCACCTTTTGGCACTAAAGCAAGCAATTTATCAATTTCCTGCTGGTTTGCAGTGGGATTAATGAGGACGTTTCGCCATGATTCACTCGTAATAAAGACAGGCGGACGTTCATCCTGAGCAAATGGACGGTCAAAGAAGTTTAGCCCATTTGAAAATTGAGATTTTTGATATTCCCAATATCGTTGATTCAAATCTGCTTTGTAATTGGTCATTGGTTTTTTTCCTTATTTATCACGACTCACTTTCATGCCGCCGAACGGTTTGCGTTACCCGCGCTGGGGCGGGCGGCGGAACGCCGTCCGACTGG
>DYSN01000373.1 GCA_020718205.1 Draconibacterium orientale | reverse complement strand
CAGTAGGCGGAGGGTCTGACGGGCTCGGGCGCAAGCCCGTTATGTGGCTTCTGCCGCCGGAATTTATCTCCTCAGAGGGACTCGCAGCCTGGCTTGATCTGATCACCCCCAACCCACCTCAAAGGGAAGTTCCTGGCGGCGGCTTCCACCCGGCGCGTCCAGACTGTCCGGCTGCTGTGGCCCGCTGGGAATAAAAAGAGGCGGTTAAGATAAAAATCTTAACCGCCTTGCTGCTTTTAGGGATGGCTTGGTTTTAATAATAAATCCGACCCCTTTATTCACTTGCTCCCCAAAATTGGATATAAACCGTGGCCTGTCCACATTACTTCTATTACTTTTTTTATTGTCTCTTATCGTTGCCAGGCTCAACCCAATCAGGCGATTTTTCGTCAAGTTTTACCCCGCATTTCGGGCAATAATGTAATTTCCCCCACGAGGATGAATAAGTAGAAACCAAGGTAGCATTACATTTAGGACAACGAAAAATTTTATAAATCGCAATTATAATCCCAATTAAACCCGCAAACATTAATAGTTCGATCGGACTTGCTTGGTGCTCACCAGAAGGGGCAATAAATGAAAATATTATGAGAATTCCAAACAGAGCGGCTATTAACCCAAAATATATATTTTTTCTTTTTTTATATTGCTGATGAATTTCGTTCATATAGTTTCCTAAGTATGGTCATAGAGAGTATCTTCAATTTTACCATTGTAGCCCCACATATCCATTAACGCCATATCCAAGAGGGAAATTCATTTGCGGACTATTTACGTGGAATTCGAGATCCCCCCCGCTGTTAATACTCCCACTTCCTCCAATTATAGGTGTGGTAATACTATACCCAGTTTGCGCTCTTCCAGTATCTGAAACTCCAAGGCTCCATTTCGCGTTGACTCCAGGGGCTATAGGAAGATTATATGACAGTCCGGTTTGGACAGTTGAAGGAACTCCTCCACTTCCGAAAGGAAGAGTGGTAACAACACCACCAGCGGGTGAATCAATCCCTATTCGGACATCAGGAGTTGGAATAACTGATTGGAGTCCAACTTCGCCAGTTGGAATGCCTTTGGAGTTATAAAAAACTCCTTCTCTACACAACCC
>DYSN01000048.1 GCA_020718205.1 Draconibacterium orientale | reverse complement strand
TTCGCCATTTACAATACTCCAGATATTTTTACCTTTCAAATCGAACAATGAGCAATTGAGCATTTCGCAGAAAGAGGGATTAACATATTCAAAAACAGCAGCTTCGTTCGAAACCGCCATCCCGATAGGGGTATTTTCGATGATATTCCGAATTCTTTTTTCGCTATCTTTAAGCTTTTGGGCAGACGATTTATAGAGCTTTTCAATGGATTTCCATTGTTGCATGGCCTGTTTCAGGTAGTTGTTTTCCCGTTGCAGACTTTCTATCTGGGTTTGTAGTTCGCTTAAATTTTCCATGGTTAGAAACGATTGAGCTCGGGGTAAACAATGTCTAATCCACATTTCAGATTTTCGAGATATTTGATGGCATCTATTACAAATTCTTTGGGGATAATGCTTCCATGTTGGGGCAAAATAGCTTCGATGTTTTTGTCTTTGAGTTTTAGTGCAAATCCTCGCGAAGCAATGTTCGATGCCATATAATCGAGATGAAACAGGTCGAGTTTCATGGTATGATCGTCAAAGTCGTCGACTACCAATTTCCAGTTGATGTCTAAGGCTGCCCAAATATCACCTGAAAACAAGAATTCGCTTTCTAAATCGAGTGTTGCAAAAGCCCCCGGGAAATGTAGAAACGGAGCTTCGATAAACTCCAGCGATTTCCCGCTTTTGAATTTATATTGGAAGTTATTATCGCTGCCAATGCTATAAAACCTGTAATTGGCAGTACCATAGTGAGGAAGCAAAACATTGGTACGATCGGATGAGATAATATGAAGCTGAGGCAAAAATGCCAGCCAATCGATCATCGAAGCCGCCACATCGGGGTCCTGATGGCAAAGCACCAATCCTTTCAATTTGTCAGGTTCAATGATTTCCTTAACTCTTGATTTTACAAACTCAAAGTAATTTCGGTTGCCCGGATCCACAAGAATGGCTTCATTGCCATCGACTATGAGGTAGGTATTGCAACGAAAAGCTGTTTCCTCAGGTATTCCAAGCCAATAAATCTTATGGTTTTGGCCATTGTCGAACAGGAGAGTCGGTTGGCTAAGAAGCTGATTGATAGATATATTGAGTGTGGTTAAATTGAGTGCGTTCATTTTGCAGATTTTTTTAATTTCAAATATAATGAAATAATTACAAAATTCATCAGAAATAAAAAACGAAAATAGAAAAAGGTGTTGTTTAGGCTTATCTAACTAAACATCGAAAGGGTTTTCAAAAGAGAAAGTACTTCCTATTCCTTTTTGGCTTTCAACCATGAGTTTACCGCCCAGCAACTCGGCCAATTGTTTGCTTATGGTAAGTCCGAGCCCACTTCCTCCATATTTTCGGGTAATGGTTTGGTTGCTTTGTGAAAATGGTTTGAAAATATCTTTAAGCTCATCTTCGGTCATGCCAATACCGTTATCGGTGATTTGGGTCAGCAGGCTAACTTTGTTATCGATTCGTTGAGTCTGACTTATTTTAATGGTAATTTGACCATTGCTTGTAAATTTATTGGCATTACCTAAAAGGTTGTAAAGTATTTGTTTATAGCGTGTTATGTCGCCGCGGATAATTTGGGGAATTTGTTGGTCAAATTCTAAAGAGAAGGTATTGTTGTCGATAATCTGATTGATATGGAATGACTGCAGGAGCAGTTGAACTTCGTCGTGGAGGTTAAATGTTGTATTTTCGAGCAATACCAATCCCGATTCAATTTTCGAGAAATCGACCAGATCGTTGAGCAGATTGCTCATATGTTTGGAAGCGGATGAAAGGATTTTGAAATAGATTTTTGAGTCTTCATCCATATTATTATCTTCCAAAAGATTGATTACGTTGATGATAACCCCCAGCGGATTTCTTATTTCATGACTTATGACGCCCATGGCTAAGTTTTTTTCGTTCAGGGCTTCAATGGTTTTCGAACGTTCAATTTCAATTTCCTGATGAACCAAATCAAGCTCCAGAAATACTCTGACTTTTGATTGGAAAATCTCAATATTTATGGGTTTTGTTAAATAGTCAACAGCGCCTTTGCGATAACCTTTGAAAATGCTGAATTCATCGTAGAACACGCCGCTGATAAAAATGATTGGGGTTTTGGCGTTTCTATATCCGCTTTGAATGATTTCAGCCAATTGATAACCATCCATTTCGGGCATTTGCACATCGAAAATGAGCAATGCAAAAGAGTGACTATTAATCAGGTAAATGGCCTCGCGAGCTTTGGTAGATGTCTTTATTTCAACATTTAGATGGCTTAGAGCTGCTGACAAACTAACCAAATTTTGCTTATCATCGTCAACAATAAGCACCCTTGGGTTATGTGGTTGAACAGGCATATTTATGGTTTTTTGGTCGGTTTTTGTTTTGGTTCTTTGGGGAATTTATTGAAAAGTTTTGTTATGATGTTTTCAATCTTTTTCCAATCAGTTTTCGCGTTTAAGACTTCTTTGGCAATGCCCTGATAAGCCAGCTGTTTCTTTTGAACATCGAAAATATCGAGAATCAAAGTTCCTTCTTTATAGTCGAAACTGTGCATGGTAGTGTAGGGAGAAACTCCGCCCGGATTGTTATAACCCCAGGGACCACTGTAATAATCAACAGTTATTCCGCTGGAATAGTAGTCGTTGTAGGTGGATGTGCCTGTTTTTTCGCTGATGATGACAAAAATATTTACAGCCAAATCGGGCATGCCAGTGGATTTTGTATAACCCCTTTTCTCCAATTCACTTCCAACAAATTCCCTCAGCTTTGCTTTGTCCTTATCCGATAAAATATCATTGCTTTGTTTGTTGAAAGGCAGGAAGTTATAGGTTTTATATTGTGTAAAATCTATCCCTGAATCAACATCAGAAGCTATTTTCAAGGTTGAACACTGGATAAAGATGAATGGAATCAATAAAAAAAGAAAGATTATTTTTTTCATAAATATGATTGTTTAAGTTTTAAAAATGGGAATAAATGTACAAAACAAAATTTGAAAATGCTTGATAAAGTTAGCAAAGAAATGCGAAAATAGACCTGATTGTACAATTTAACTATATACTATCGTGCGAATCCTTGAGAACATTGTATAAAAATTCCCGGGCTCTAAAAAGTTGTGCTTTTACGGTTCCCAGAGGTAAGTCGAGTTCTTCGGCAATTTCTTCGTAGCTGTACTCTTTAAAATAGCGGAGATCTACTAAGGTACGGTAATGGGGTTTTAGCTTGTCGACAATGCTTCGCATCAGCTGAATTTTCTGCTTGTTGATAACGGTTTCTTCGGGGTCAAGGCCGCCGGAATCAATGTTTTGGGAGAAATCGGGGCTGTCGTCGTCCGATGTCATGGGTTTGTCGATGCTGAAAGTTCGTTGTTTTTTCTTGCGGATAAAGTCGATGGCATTGTTGGTGGCAATCTTAAAAAGCCAGGTGCTGAAAGCGTAGTTGGGGCTGTATGATTGAATGTTTTTAAAGGCCTTGCCAAAGGCTTCGATGGTTAAATCTTCGGCATCGGTGGCATTATTGGTCATTTTCAGCAGCATAAAATATAAGCTGTCTTTATAGTTTTTCATCAGTTCTGCATAGGCATCGCGGTCGCCTTTTAATGCGTCTAATACAAGCTCGTAATCTCGCTGGGCTTTATGTGTTAACTGACTACTTACTTCCATTGATTCTTAGGATATATAAAATTGCTTATCGTTAAAAAACTGTTGAATGCAAAAATGAACAGTTCTAATAGTGGCGAAATTAAGAATAATTTTCTTTCTTTCAGTTTGTTCATGCTTGTTTTCTGTATGATTAAAAAACTTATTAACCGAAAGCCCATAAGTCCGAGCACCCAATAAAAACAGAACCGACTATAAAGCTGCCAGCCGAATAGAATATAGAAAACCAGGAGCGATAACGGGTATAAAGCCAGCACGATTTTGTGTTTGGGTTTATACAATTTCCCCACAGAAAGATGCCGTTTTTTTTGTTTATACCATTGCTTGAAGGTGTGTTTGGGCACACTATAGGTAAAAGTCGAAGGCTCAATGCAGATTTTTACATTCTGTCGGTTGGCGGTTTGATTTACGAATAAATCATCGTCGCCCGAGGCCAATGTATAATGCGAAATGAAGCCGTTGTTGGCATAAAACAACGACTTACGGTAGGCTAAATTTCGACCCACACCCATATACGGCATTCGGATTAATGCAAAGGACAGGTATTGTTGAGCAGTAAAAAACGAGTAATAGCGGATAAACAGATTCAGTAAACCTTTGCGGGGTTGATAGGGACCATAGCCCAAAACTATTTGGGTTTTCTCGTCGAAACCCATCTGCATATTCCGAATCCAGTCTTTCGATTTTACTTCGCAATCGGCATCGGTGAGGAGAAGCAATTCGTTTTTGGCCGATTTAATGCCAATGGAAAGGGGGAATTTTTTGCCAGGATAAAAGCTTACGCTGTGGCTCATATTCACCACCTTAAGATGTGGATATTGTTTTATAAGCTCATCGAGATATTCCTCGGTTTCATCGTCGGAATGGTCATTTACCAAAACCACTTCATAATCGGGGTAGTCCTGCGAAAGAATAACGGGAAGATGTTTTTTAAGATTGAAAAAGTCGTCGCGCGAGGTGATTACCACCGAAACTGGTTTTTCTATTTTCTTGTCGTTCTTCGCTTTGTAGAATGATAGTTTGCTGAATATCAACCAAATGAAAACCATTTGTATGATAAATGACAATAAATAAATGCCGTATATTAAAAAGTTGATATCGTAAAAATCTAGCATAGGTGTCAATTAGCTGACGAAAGTACAAAACCAATGCAAAGCGAACATAGGGTATACAAAAAATTAATAAACAGAATTTGTTGATAAAAAAGGGGGCGCATCCATGCCGGGCCACCAACAAGGGCTTAACAATTAATAACTTAGTAAAAATGGGCTGTTCAGCGCAATTGCTATCTTTGCAGAAAAATTGAATAGATGGAGTTTAACATCAAAAAACTTGACGATAAAACCAAAGCCAGAGCTGGAGAAATAACCACCGGTCACGGCACCATTCTAACCCCTATTTTTATGCCTGTTGGTACAGTGGGAGCTGTAAAAGCGGTCCACATGAGCGATGTTAAAACCGATACTCAGGCTCAGATTATCCTCGGAAATACCTATCATTTGTATTTACGACCCGGCACCGATATTATCGAAGCAGCCGGGGGACTTCATAAGTTTAACGGGTGGGACAAGTCAATTTTGACCGATAGCGGTGGTTATCAGGTTTATAGCCTGGCAGGTACCCGAAAGCTAAAAGAGGAAGGCGTTATGTTTCAATCTCATATCGATGGTTCGCGCCACATGTTTTCGCCTGAAAAAGTGATGGATATTGAGCGCTCTATTGGTGCCGATATCATGATGGCTTTTGACGAATGCACTCCCTATCCCTGCGACTACCAATATGCCAAAAACTCCATGCACCTTACCCACCGTTGGCTCGACAGGTGTGTAAAGCATTTTAATAATACCGAACCTAAATATGGTTATCAGCAGGCACTTTTTCCCATAGTTCAGGGGAGCACCTACAGCGATTTGCGGAAACAATCGGCTGAGTATATTGCCAATATTGGAGCTGAAGGCAATGCCATTGGTGGTTTATCGGTGGGCGAGCCCCACGAAATGATGTATCAGATGACCGCAGAAGTTTGCGAAATCCTGCCATTCGACAAACCCCGATATTTAATGGGGGTTGGAACCCCGGAGAATATTCTCGAAAGTATTGCCCTGGGTATTGATATGTTCGATTGTGTAATGCCCACCAGAAATGGGCGAAATGGTATGCTTTTTACCAGCGAAGGAATCATCAATATTAAAAACAAGAAATGGGAAAAAGACTTTAGTCTGCTCGATCCCAATGGTTTATCGTTTGTCGATAGCATTTATACCCGAGCCTATATTCGTCATTTGTTTGTTGCAAAAGAAATATTGGGGCCCATGGCTGCCAGCCTGCACAATCTTCGGTTTTATCTTTGGTTGGTTGGTGAGGCCAGAAATCATATCTTAGCGGGCGATTTTTCTTCGTGGAAAGCCACCATGATACCCAAATTGAGAAACAGGTTATAGATTCATGTTAAAGAGAATTGATACATACATCATAAAAAAGTTTCTGGGAACTTTTTTCTACGCCATCACATTGCTGGCCGGGGTTATCATTATTTTCGACCTCTCAGAAAAAATTCAGGATTTATTGGAGAACAAGGCACCACTTCAGGAGATTATTTTCTCGTATTACTTAAATTTTCTACCCTATTTTATCAATCTCTTCAGCTACCTTTTTGTTTTTATTTCGGTCATCTTTTTTACCAGCAAACTGGCCATCAATACCGAGATTATTGCCATTCTGAGCAGTGGCGTAAGTTTTCGGCGGTTATTGCGACCCTATTTGCTTGCAGCTTCGTTTCTTGCGGCCATGTCGTTTGTTTTAGGAAATTTTGTAATCCCACATACCAATATAAAAATGCGGGAATTCAAACAAAAGTACATCACCAATTTAAAACTCGATTTGGGGCAAAATATTCACTTTCAGATAGCAAAGAGCAATTTTGCCTATGTGGAACGCTACGATGAAAAGTCGGCCACCGCTTTTAAATTCTCCCTCGAAAAATTTAACGAAAATGGTGAGCTGACCTATAAGCTCAACAGTGTGAAAGCCTTATACGATACTGTGAATCATAAATGGGAGATTAAAGATTTTTATATCCGCCAGAAAGATGGTTTAAAAGAGACATTGATAAAAGGGACCTCCATGGATACCGTGTTGGCTCTCACCCCCAGCGATTTGATTCTGATAAAGGAAGATTACGAAATCATGGATTTTTTCGAACTCCGAAAATTTATCCGCGATCAAAAGCTCAAGGGAGCAGGCAGTGTGATTCAGTATGAGGTGGAGCAACATAAACGCACTGCCTATCCTTTTGCATCGCTCATCCTCACACTCATTGGTGTTTCCTTGTCGGCAAGAAAAATAAGGGGGGGCATGGGAATGCACCTTGGTTTAGGCATTGCTCTAACTTTTCTTTACATCCTTTTTATGCAGTTTGCCACTGTTTTCGCGGTTTATGGGGGGCTTTCGGCTGTGGTAGCTGCCTGGATTCCCAATATTATATTTGCCCTTATCGCCTTATTTCTGGTTAGAAATGCACCCAAATAAAAATGGGATTTGAATAACAAATCCCATCTAAACTATATTGAAATTCAATAGATTACCATTTTTTCATTTTGTGACCCACTGTGGAATAAAACAAAATAACTAAGTAGGCGGGTATGAGCACCACATAGGCCATTTGGGGGCCGTACAAGTCGCTGAGTTTTCCCCAGGCCAACGGCAAAATAGCGCCTCCCGATATGGCCATAATAAGAAGTGCTGAGCCTGTTTTGATATGGCTTCCAATTCCCTTTATTGCCAGCGGCCATACTGCGGGCCAAACCAGAGCATTGGCCAATCCGAGCAAGGCAATCATTAATACTGACGTGAATCCTTCGGTAAACAATGCCGCCAGCGAAAATATAACTCCCAGAATGGCAGATGCCTGTAAGGCAGTATGTTGTGAAATGAACCGCGGAATCAGGGAAACACCAATTAAATAGCCTACAACCATGGCGAGCATGGTATAGGATGTAAACAATTTAGCGGTTTCCATAGGGATGTTAAACGAAGTACCATAACGGATTATGGTGTCGCCGGCAATTACTTCGACGCCCACATAGAAAAACAGGGTTATTACCCCCAAAACCAGGTTGGGATAGACCCATACCGATTGCTTTTCGGCCAGGCCTGCACTTTTTACTTCATTATTTTCTTCGGAATCGATATCGGGCAAAGTGGAGAATTTAATTCCAAATCCCACTAAAAAGAGCGCAATAGCGATTCCGGTGTAGGGAATGATAACCCTGGAAGCCAATTCGTTGAGAAATGCAAACCGATCGTTATCCGATAAGGAAGCCAAATTACTGATGGTTTCGGCATCGCCCGGTCTTACAACAAAATAAGCCAAAACCAACGGAGCAAGTGCCCCGGCAGCTTTATTGGCAATTCCCATCATACTGATTCGCTTGGCAGCCGATTCAATGGGTCCAATAATGGTGATATAAGGATTTACAGCAGTTTGTAAAACGGCCATTCCGGTTCCGAGGATAAAAAGCCCCAACAGAAAAAACGAGTACACCCTTGTAAAAGCCGCGGGAATAAATACCAAAGCTCCCAACGCCATTACCCACAATCCTACGGTCATGCCATTTTTAAATCCGGTTTTTTTCAAGACCCACGATGCGGGCAAAGCCATCACAGTATAGCTTATATAGAAGGCGAAAGCTACAAAGAGCGCTTGAAAATCGGAGAGCTCGCAGGCGGTTTTTAGATAGGGAATCAGAATTCCGTTGAGCCAGGTGATAAAACCCAGAATAAAAAACAAGAATCCTATTATTACGATGGCGGTAGTTTTATTCGATTGTGTCATGGCTTAGATATTTGAAATGATATTAGTCGGCTTTTAGCTTTTTGTATTTGATTCGGGTGGGACCTTCGTCGCCCAATCGTTTTCTTTTGTTTATTTCGTAGTCGGAATAGCCTCCCTCGAACCAATATACCTGGCTATTTCCTTCAAAAGCAAGAATATGCGTTGCTACTCTGTCTAAAAACCATCTATCGTGAGAAATGATGACCGCACAGCCTGCAAAATTCTCCAAACCTTCTTCCAATGCGCGCAGTGTATTCACGTCAATATCGTTGGTAGGCTCATCGAGAAGCAGCACATTGGCTTCCTGTTTCAGGGTGAGGGCCAGATGCATCCGGTTTCTTTCACCCCCCGAAAGAACGCCTGCCTTTTTTTGCTGGTCCACTCCACTAAAATTGAAGCGGCTCACATAGGCTCTGGAGTTCATAATCCGGTTTCCCAGCTGAATGTTTTCGTTGCCTTCGGAGATGACTTCCCAAACGCTTTTCTCGGGGTCAATATCTGCATGGGCCTGATCCACATAGCCCACTTTAACGGTTGGGCCAACCAAAAACTCTCCGGAATTGGCTTTATCCAACCCCATGATAAGTCGGAAAAGAGTAGTTTTTCCGGCTCCGTTGGGTCCAATAACTCCCACAATTCCGTTGGGAGGCAGCACAAAATTTAAATCTTCGTACAACAATTTGTCATCGAACCCTTTGGAAACCGAAATGGCTTCAACAACCTGACTTCCAAGGCGGGGACCATTGGGGATAAAAATCTCCAGATTCTCATCCACCTGTTTTACGTCTTCGTTCAGAAGTTTATCGTAGGCATTTAAACGGGCTTTGGATTTGGCTTGACGGGCTTTGGGTGCCATGCGAACCCATTCAAGCTCTCTTTCGAGAGTTTTGCGGCGTTTGCTGGCGGTTTTCTCTTCCATTTCCAATCTTTTCGACTTTTGTTCTAACCAGCTGGAATAATTGCCTTTCCATGGAATACCTTCTCCGCGGTCGAGTTCTAAAATCCATCCGGCCACATTATCGAGGAAATATCTGTCGTGGGTAACGGCAATTACCGTACCCTTATACTGTTGCAAGTGAATTTCGAGCCATTGAATAGATTCGGCGTCTAAGTGATTTGTGGGCTCATCGAGCAGAAGAATATCCGGTTCTTCGAGCAACAGGCGACAAAGCGCCACGCGACGTCGTTCACCACCGCTCAGGTGTTTTACAGGAGTTTCGCCGGTGGGACAACGCAAGGCATCCATGGCGCGTTCCAGTTTACTATCGAGCTCCCAGGCATTGTGATGATCGAGAAGTTCGGTGAGCTCGCCCTGACGGTCGATGAGCTTGTTCATCTCGTCGTCGGTCATGGGTTCAGCAAATTTCAAATTGATGTCTTCGTATTCCTTTAAAAGGTTAACTACTTCATGAACAGCTTCTTCCACAACTTCTTTTACTGTTTTATTCTCGTCGAGCCAGGGTTCCTGATCCAACATTCCCACCGAATAACCCGGCGAAAAAACCACTTCGCCGTCAAACGATTTTTCTTTTCCGGCAATAATTTTTAGGAGTGAAGACTTTCCGGAACCGTTGAGACCGATAATTCCAATTTTAGCCCCATAAAAAAAGGACAAGTAAATGTCTTTTAAAACCTGTTTCGACGGGGGGTATTTTTTCGAAACTCCCACCATAGAAAAAATTATTTTCTTGTCGTCAACATTTTCTTTTGCCATAATTTTACTTTTTGAGCAAAGTAAAGAAAAAAAAGGCCTTGTGAGGATTGAAGATTCAAATAAAATGAGCCTTTGGAACAATCATTTTTTAGGATTTCGTTCAATAAGGTTTTTGGAAGAGAAGTTTTTATTTTGAGCCAAAACACAATGCAAACAACTGTGAAACAGATATATAACGGATTAAGTAAATTATTTTAGCATGGTCAGAATATTTGGTGTAACATTTTTTCGGGCCTTCACGTCATAACATAGAAATCAGAAAATCAAAGAGTGAACATTAGCGATTATAATCAATGTGTTGATAAACATGCGGATGGAGTTTATCGTTTTATTCTCAAGCATTTGAGAGTAGAAGATCGCGCCCGTGATGTGGTTCAGGATGCTTTTTTGAAAATGTGGGAAAAGCATAAAGATATTGATTCTCAGAAAAGTAAATCCTATTTATATACTACTGCTTATCACTGCATGATTGATGTTTTAAGAAGAGAAAAAAGAGTGGAATACAGAGATGAAATACCGCGTAATTTTTCATCGCAGGAAATGGCTCCACCCGATTTTCAGCATTTGCTGAGTTTGGCATTGGACAAGCTCCCCGAAATTCAGAAAACAGTGGTTTTGCTCCGCGATTTGGAAGGATATAATTACGATGAAATAGGCGAAATTTGTGGATTAAACCCATCGCAGGTGAAGGTTTATATTTACAGAGCCCGTTTGAGCATGAAGAGCTTTATAGGAAAAGTGGAGGTGATGATATGAAAATAAATCTATCGAATTACGAAGAGTTCATGTTGGATTATCTGGAAGGCAATCCGGATGAATCAGCCACTGCCGAAATGCGTGCATTTCTGTTAATGCATCCTCATATTGAACAGCTTACTGAAGATTTATCCGAAATGAAACTTTCGCCCGCTAATGCAAAAACGAGCTTGACAGATGATTTTAAAAGTGGTCTGCATAAGCCTGCTATTGTTGAATATCAATCAATTAGCGAAGAGAATTTCGAGACCTTTTTTATTGCCTTTCATGAAAATGATTTAAATGAAGGTGACAAGAATAGGTTGATGGCATTTTTAGAGCGAAACCCGCAATTGGTTACCATTTTTAATGAGTTTGGCAAAATTAAAATGGGCCATGATCCTTTGATTTTGTTCTCCGGAAAAGAATCTCTTTATCGCAGGAATCCACAGAGAATAAAGCTTTGGATTTCGGTAGCAGCCGCAGCAGCTTTTGCTGCCTTGGCTTTTTGGTTGTTTAGCACCGAACATTCTCAGCCCGGATTGAAGATAACAAATCCTGTTCAGTATGTATCGCCGGTTGAAGTTCCGCACAAAACCGAAAAGGAATCAGAACCCCTGAAAACAAAAAATACTCAGCAAGTTATTCGCCAGGAAATCCTTGAAAAAGAAATGGTTGCATATGTTCGTGAGACATTATTGGCAGCTCCTATTGAGTCCTTAATAGCTAAATCATTGCCTGTTGATGATATGCAATGGAAGAACGAGCCGGCCTTGAATCGAGCCTTATTATTTCAGCGGAATCAATTGAAATCAGATGTAAACCGGGCACAAATACCCAAGGAAAAGAAAACCGGAATCAGGCTGGTAAGAAATCTGCTTTGGAAAACTACCAAGGGGCAGGTGCGTAATATGACGCGTGATTTGCTCGATGAGGAAATATTTCAGGCAGAGAATTACAGAATGATAACCGATGGAATTATTTCAGTTAAAAGGCCTTCAAAAACAATGGAGTAAATAATCTTTTTTGACCCCGGAAAGAGTCTGAACTTAAAATTTCACTTTTTTAATTTTGCTTTTGTAGTATTTAAGTCCTTCGTCGGTGGCTATGCTCCGGATTAAATTGTCGAACATAAACTCAAACAGAGTTTCGAAGGAAAATTTTTCGGGGGGGAAAAAATCCTGATTGTGAATATCCCACAAACGGCTTATGTACAAACGAGAAATGAGCTCAATACTTAAATCGGAACGATACATGCCCTGGCTGATACCTTTATGGAGATTGATTTTGATTTTTTCGAAAATAAAAGCGGTGCGCGATTGAAAATGAGTTTCGTAGATATCGGGATAAATATTTTTTATTTCGCTGGAATAAGCGGGAGTAATATAGTCGTATTTAATGGACAGTTCGCGGCCAACAATGATAAGGATGTCAATGGCGTTTACACCTTCAAAATCGTTTTCGTCGAATATTTCTTTAAAGCTGTTCCGCTCAAATTCCAGCAATTGAGTAATAAGGTCATGATTATCGGAAAAATGCTCATTCAGCTCAGATTGTGGAATTCCTGTTTTTTCTGATAGATTATTAAGGTTCAGTGATTTAACACCATCTTTTATTAATATGGTGCGAACAATTTTCAGTAATTCAACCAAATCGCTTTTCATTTGTTGTCATTTTGTTTTTAATAAAAAGGCACTCAAGCGTCATGAAAAGACCCAAAGGTATCAGGTTTGGGCTCGTCAAAACATAGTTTCGTTTGTAACAATTGGCCACAAAAATAACTAAAAAATAATAGTTATTTGATTAATAGCATTTTCTTGTGTGTTTCCTTTTGGCCTGCCCGAAGCACAAAGTAATAGAATCCAGAGTTGATGGGGTAATCGGCGGCACTAAAATGACGGGTATATTTGCCCGTTGGCAGGGTTTCGTTGTCGATTAAAGTAGCAACCGGGTGGTTGAAAATATCGAAAACCATGAGGCTTACATTTTGTTGCGACCGTAATTTAAAGGAAATATAGGTGCTTTCGTCGAAAGGATTTGGAGCATTTTGCTGAAGGCTGAATGGAAAATCCTGAACCAATTTTTCGCTAACTATGTTTTCGTTAACCAATGCTGTCATGATTTTTGGATAGGAGCCTTCGAGTCTTGTCCAAATGGGGCGAATGGTGTTATTATGAGCAGAAATATTGGTATAATCGCCAAAAAAGGTGCCGGAATAGGGCAGGAAAGGGGTTTCGCTCACTTTGAAATTGTAGAAAGTATCGCCGCCATCGGTACTCACCGCCATATAAACATCGGTATTGGTGTCGTCGTAATTCCGCCGGTCGTAGAATACAAACCAGATATAGCCGGTAATCTGATCCACTGTCATCCAGGTAAAAAACTGCTGTTTTCCGGGTTCGTCGTCATTAACCCGCCGAATCTCCGACCAGGTTTCTCCGCCGTCGGTCGATTTTATAAACCAGATATCGGTGTCGTCGGAGCCATTTCGCTGGTCGCTCCAGTTGATATAAATATCGCCGTTGTACTCTCCATGCGATAAATTGCAGCAGGTAATGGGCAAACCATTGCACCTGCTGATTCCGGGGATATTATAAGACCAGCCCGGAGCTGCAATATCCGAAACGAAAATATCGTTCTCGAGCCAGGTTTCGCCTTCGTCGAGCGATTTGTCGAAAACAAGCCCCAGAGGGCCAGCCCAACTCACATATATTTCGCCATTGGGGCCCACTGCCGGAACAGCGCCTTCCACGGTATTTCCTTCGTCAACACAATCGCCTGATACTTCATTGATTCTCAAAGCTTCTGACCAGGTTTCCCCATTATCCGGCGATTTGGAGAAATGGATGTTGGAGTAATCGTTTGGCGAATAGCTTCCATATTCATCAAATTGAGTCCAGGTGACATAGATATGGTTGTTTTCATAATTTACCACAGCCCAATGTTTGTCCTGAGCTTTGGTTCCATTAAGTCCCATATAGTTTCCGGAAGTCCAGGTTTGGCCCAAATCGGTTGATTTCTGGCAAACGATTCTGTCAATCCAGCTGCCGAATCCAGAGGGAGATGACAGGTGAAAATAGTAGAAATCGTCGTTGGAGTCGACTATAAGACAAGGGTCGCCCCAAACACCATAGGGAGATGTTAATTCCCCTTCGCTCCAGCTTAAACCACCATCGTTCGATGCGTAATATTTGTTGATGATAGCGCCAGCCACCAGATTATCCGGATTGTTTGGGCTAACAAAGATGCTGGGTTCGGAAAGCCCGCTTCCTTCGTCAATCACTATGTTTAAATGCTGGGCGTCAACCCATAGAAAACTCAGGATTGACAGGGTAAAAAGAATATATTTTTTCATCATCATGATTTGTATTAAAAACTCTTAAAACTAAAATTTGCTGTTTAGAGCTTTTGTTGATTCCACAGAAAAAAGTCAACGTGGTTTTTTACGGAAGTCCAAACAAAGGCATAAAAATACTAAATGCACGCTAGTTATTGCCAGGGGATTATGAATAAGTAGAAATATTTAGATGATTTTTATTTTAGAAGTAAATGTCTGATATTATTCACTTTAACTTAATCTTAACATATTTTTCCGAAGCCAAATCCTATTTTAGCTTAAATTTTAAAAGGAATATTATGAGTATTTTAGTTTATGTAATTGGGGGTTTGCTCGCCATTATTGTGTTTTTTCTTATCGTGGCCATATTTGTGCCCAAAGATTTTTCAGTTGTTAAACAAGTGGTCATTCAAAAGCCAAAAAGCAAAGTTTTCGAATATGTTAAATATTTGAAGAATCAGGATTCTTATAGCAAATGGGGGAGGATTGATCCGGCCATGGTGAAAACATTCAGAGGTGTTGATTCAACTGTAGGTTTTGTGTCGAGGTGGGAAAGTAAAGATAAGAACGTGGGAATTGGGGAACAGGAAATATTGAAAATTACCCCCGATCGCATTGATTATCAAATACGTTTCGAGAAACCCTGGAAATCCGTTTCTCCTTCGTGGATGGCATTTGATGCCAAATCGGAAACAAGTTGCCAGGTAGAATGGGGTTTTGAAGGCACCATGAACTATCCCATGAACCTGATGCTTCTATTCAAGAATATGGAGAAAACTCCGGGCAATGACCTGCAAACCGGTTTGAATGATTTAAAGAAAATATTGGAGAAATAATGTCAAAATACGAGCTTAAAACCACTGAAAACGATGCAACTATTGTTGAGTTTTTAGAAAAGCCTGAGAATGAAAAGAAAAAGGCAGACAGCCTGCAACTGATCGAAATTTTTCGGGAGGTAACCGGTGATGAAGCCAAAATGTGGGGTGGCAGCATCATTGGTTTTGGAAAATATCATTATAAATATGCCAGTGGCCATGAAGGAGACATGTGCAAAGTTGGGTTTTCGCCACGCAAACAAAACTTTAGTCTTTATTTAATGAATGGCTTCGAAAACGCCGGAAATCTTTTGGAAAATCCGGGGAAGTTCAAAACCGCCAAAGCCTGCCTATATATCAACAAGTTGAGCGATGTAGATGAGAAATCGCTTAGAGAGTTGATAAAGCATTCATTTCAATATTTTCATCCATAACAGGTTGCTTAAAAACCTTGATTAAAAGTTTATTTTAAAGTATTGAAAAAGAGCTGGATATAAAATGTCATGCTCTTTTTTTGTTTTTTTTCAAGAGAAAAAACAGCAAATTTGTAATACAATTTTTTTCCAGTCGTCTAAATAAAGTCAATTGACCAAATCCCATAAGATGCAATTTGAGCAGTTTAAGAATCAGGTTTTAGTATTTAAAAATCCAATGTACAGGTTGGCTTTTCGAATTCTGAATAATGAGGAAGATGCCAAAGATATTGTTCAGGATAGTTTTGCAAAATTGTGGGATAAAAGAGAAGTTCTTACAAATATTTCGAATCTGAAGAGTTTTATACTCACCATAGTCAGAAATGCCAGCATCGATAGCTTGCGGAAACACAAACCCGAAGTCGACAGGAATTCAGTGATTATCAACAGGCCCGAACATCAAACCCCCGAAAGTCAGTTGGTTATTTCCGATCAGCTTAAATGGGTTAGAGAAATCATAAACGGGTTGAACGAGCAACAACGTGAGCTTATTCAACTTCGCGATATCGAAGGACTTGATTATGATGAAATTAGCGAAATTTCAGGTTTAACTGCCAACAATGCCCGAGTGATTATCAGCAGAGCCCGAAAGGAAATTCGACTCAGAATGTTGGAAATGAATTAGAAAATTTAAAAAACGAGAGAAATGGAAACAAAAGAAGCCATACAGGAATTGCTTGAGAAATACTTTCAGGGAGAAACCAGTATTGAAGAGGAAAAACAGCTTCGCAACTATTTTCTTCAGCCCAATGCAGATGAATCTCTGATGCGATTCAAACCCATTTTCATTTTTTTTGAACTGGAGAGAGAATCCAGCGTACCGAAGTCATTGGAAGATTTCGAGCCCAAAGGAAAAGCTCAAATACTGAGAAATAGATATCTGGCTTTTGCTGCCGCCGCAGTGGTGGTTTTGGCGATTTCGCTTTCGTGGTTTACCCGTGAAACCACCGAAGAAGTTCCTTTTCCCACCGAACAGGAATTGCTTGTGGCTCAAAAGTATTTAGACCTGGGTTTCAGCAATTTCAATAAAGCTTATTCAAAAGCAGAACAACTTATGGCAAAAACCGATTTAATGGAGGCCCAGGTAAATCAGGTAAGTAAAATGGGTCAGGTTTATCAGAATAATATGGAGCAGTCTGTACACAAGCTTCAGAATTTGAATGGATTACAGAAAAGTAGAATTAAATTATTAATGTAAATACTAAAACAATGAAGAAGTTAATTTTGTTACTCGTTGCCGGAATTCTTGGAATTTCTGGTTTAATGGCACAGTCGGCCACCGACAAAATCTTTGACAAGTACAATGGAAAAGACGGTTTTACGGTGGTAACCATGACTCAGGCCATGTTCGATATGATTGCCCGTTTAGACACCACTGCACAGGGCAAAGACATGGCCGATATGGCCAAATCCATCGAAAAGATTAGAATTCTTGCTATGGATACCCTCATTCCGGGTGTTAACCTATACAGCGAAGTTATGGCTACCCTCCCCAAAAATCAGTTCAAGGAGCTTATGTCGGTTAAAGAAAAAGATGCCGATATCACCTTTATGATTAAGGAAGAAAATGGTAAAGTTCGCGAGTTGCTGATGGTTGTTGGCGGAACTAAAGAAGACAACGCCATTATCAGTATTGTGGGCGACATCAATCTCTCGAAGATGGGCTCTATGGCCAAATCCATGAATTTCAAAGGCATGGAAGGTCTGGAGAAAATTGGCGAGAAGTACAAGAAGTAATCGAAATCTCTGAATTTAAATGGGGATCATTTGCTCTCAACTCAAGCAATAAAAAAAGGCTGCAATACTATATTGCAGCCTTTAATTTTAAAGGAAATCTGGTCTATAACTGATTGATTCCCTTGCTGATGATTTCGTAGGTATCGGTTGCAATAACCAATTCTTCGTTGGTTGGAATCACCATTACCTTAATCTTTGAACTGGCAGTAGAAACAATGGTCTCTTTACCGCGAAGGCCTGTATTGATGGAAGCATCGAGCTCAACGCCCATAAACTCCAACCCTTTAACGGCTTCCTGACGGGTAACCCAGTCGTTTTCGCCCACACCACCTGTAAACACAATGGCATCTACACCACCCATAGCAGCGGCATAGGCTCCAATATATTTCTTAACTCTGTACTGATACATTTCGAGCGATAGTCTGGCCCGCTCGTTACCTTCTACAGCAGCAATCTCCACATCACGCATATCGGACGAAACTCCGCTCACGCCAAGCATTCCGCTGAATTTGTTGATGAGCGTATTGGCAGTACTTAAGGTAATTTCTTCTTTCTTGATGATGTGAAACAAGGCTCCAATATCTAGATCGCCTGAACGGGTTCCCATGATAAGACCTTCAATTGGCGTCATTCCCATGCTGGTATCCAGCGACTTGCCTTTTTGAACAGCGGCAATGGAAGCTCCATTTCCCAGGTGACATGTAATGATGTTCACTTCATCGGGATTTTTACCCAGCATTTGAGCTGCTTTTAACGAAACGTACTTGTGGCTGCTCCCATGAAATCCATAGCGGCGAACCCCATGTTTTTCGTAGAGCGAGTAAGGCACGCCATAGAGGAACGAGAATTTGGGCATGGTTTGGTGAAAAGCGGTATCGAAAACCCCAACCTGTTCAATGGTGGGAAGTAATGCTGTAATGGCAAAAATTCCGTCGAGGTTTGGTGGGTTATGAAGCGGAGCGAGGTCGATAGTTTCTTCCAGTGCTTTGATTACTTCATCGTTAATTCTAACGGAGCCTCCGTATTTTTCACCCGCATGAACCACTCTGTGACCTACGCCTTTGAGCTCGTCGAGACTGCTGATGCAACCATATTTTTGACTTAAAAGAATACCCAAAAGATATTCAATGCCTTGTTTGTGGTCTAAAATCTCGCCAGGGATATTGGCTTTGGTGCCATTTTCCATTTCGTGTTTGATTCCGGATCCTTTTAAACCAATTTTATCTACCAGCCCTTTGGCCAAAACTCTTTGGCTTGGCATGTCGAAAAGCTGATATTTTATTGATGAACTTCCACAGTTCAATACTATTACTTTCATTTTCTATTTTTTTAAACAGTACGACCTAAATGTTGAATATCTCCACTCTTGGGAATTCGTTTCCCGTTTTTATAGAGGTAAAAGCCCTCGCCCGATTCGCGTCCAACCATTCCGGCTCTTGCCAATCGTTTGATGATGGGAGAAGGCTTAAAACGAATTTCTCCAAATTCATTATAGAGATTTTCCATCCACTTCAACACTTTGTCGATGCCAATATTGTCGGCCATTTCGAAAGGTCCGGTTTGATATCCTGTGGTATGTTTAATGGTTTTATCAATTTCTGACACAGAGGCCACACCTTCCAGCAGAATGCTGCAAGCCTCGTTAATCATGGGAACAATCATGCGAGTGCTGATATTTCCGGGAGATTCCTGAACCTGAATCAGCTCTTTATCAACCATTTTCATAAATTTCGAGATGCACTCAAAGTTATGCGGATCTGTTTTGTTAGTTCTAACCACTTCCACCACTTTCACCTGGTCAACGGGTAAAATAAAATGCAGCCCCAAAGCTCTTTGCGGGTATTTTAGCACTTCGGCTATTTCTGAAATATTGAGGGTCGCTGTATTGGAAACTATGGTTGTTTTAGAATCCACAACATCTTCAATTTTTTTGAATACTTCGCGTCTTATTTCGAGGCTTGTCCCTTTTTTCTTGGAGTGAATGGTTTCTATAACCACGTTGCAACCCTTTAATATGGAGAAGTCGCTTGAACCTTGTATGCGGCTGAGCATGGCCCGCTTTTCGCCGGGAGTTAAACCCCAACGGTTTATTTTTTCGTCGAGCTGTTTGTCGAGAGCTTCAAAAATCTCTTTTACCCGATCTTCGCTTAAATCGACAAATACAACGTCGATACCGGCCTTGGCGACCAATCGGATAATTTGCTGGCCTGTGGTACCAGCTCCAACAACACCCACTTTCTGAAGGGTTCCTTCCTGAACTATTTTTTTGCCCAGGGCAAAATCTGTTAATGTTTCAGTCATTGAATATATTTTTTAGTTATTAAAACTTGTTTGCGGCTTGAAGAGAGGTAATGGCAATCATGTTGATGATATCATCGACCGAACAACCTCTGCTAAGGTCGTTGATTGGGGCGGCCATGCCTTGTAGAACGGGGCCAACAGCTTCGGCACCTGCCAGGCGTTGAACCAGTTTGTAGGCGATATTTCCCACTTCCAAAGTGGGGAAAACCAAAACATTGGCTTTGCCGGCAATGGCACTTCCGGGGGCTTTTTTCGAACCTATTTCCGGAACAATGGCAGCATCGGCCTGAAATTCACCATCGAACAAAAACTCGGGTGCCATTTCCTGTGCCATTTTGGTGGCATCAACCACTTTGTCTACCATTTCGTGTTTGGCGCTTCCTTTGGTAGAGAAGCTTAACAATGCTACACGTGGCTCAAGACCCGAAATAGCCTTGGTGGTACGGGCGGTTGCCACAGCAATCTCGGCCAATTCTTTGGCGGTGGGATTGGGGTGAACGGCGCAATCGGCAAAAACCAATATACCCTGATCGCCAACGCTTTGGTCTTCGAAAACCATGAAGAATGCACCACTAACCACTGAAATGCCGGGCATAGTTTTTACAATCTGGAAAGCTGGACGTAAAACATCGCCTGTGGTATTTTGGGCTCCGGCAACTTCGCCATCGGCAGCGCCATTTTTAACCAATAAAGTGGCTAGATAAAGCGGATCGCGGACTAAAGCTACAGCATCTGCGCGGCTGGCAATCTTTTTACCCCGAATGGTCATAAACATATCCACATAGCTCTCGAACTCGTCGAAATTGTTTGGATCGATGATTTGAGCGTTGCTAATGTGCTTTAAACTATGTTGTTGCGCTAATTTGTCAATTTCGGTTTTGTTGCCAATGAGAATAATTTCGGCAAGTTGATGCTCTAAAGCGTAGTCAGCAGCTTTAAGGGTTCTTTCTTCGGTTCCCTCGGGCAAAACTATTTTCTGAATATTCTTTTTTGCTTCTTCTCTAAGCTCTTCGATGAATTTCATATTTGGTTTATTTAATTTGTAATATGTTAATATTTAATTATTTATGTTTTATTTGACAATGGCGCAAAGATAGGAATAAAAGGGGCTTTGTTATTCAATAATCAAAGAAAATTGAGTAGTGATTAACAATTTATAATAATTCTTTATTTTTTAGTTTTCGCAGGCAACCATTTGCCTATTGTGGGGGTCTTCTGGTTGCAATCGATTATTTTTATGATACACAACCATAGAAATATCCATTGCAAAAGTTCTTAATAATTTGTTATTCATAATATTACGATTACACATTGGAAGGGGCACGCACAAACCCTCTTCCTGACGTCCACCTTTCAGTGAGCGTCATATTGATTTTAACCAACAAGTATTAGTTAGCCCGATGGAGTCCTTTCATTGGGTTTTTTTTTGTCAATTAGCGACGATTGATTATATATAATCAATCCAAAAAAGGCTGAATTGGCATTATAGTAGCTTTTGCCAATTGAATTTTAGTATTTTAGCACACTATAAATCTAACCTATTTAAATATCATGAAATCATTGTTACCAAGATTATCCTTGATAATGGTTTTGCTTTTGGGTTGGGGGCTTTTAGCCACAGCTCAATCCTTTGTTTATGAGGAAAATGCAAATAATCAGGGATTTAAAATTCAATCTTCCACCAAAAATCTGATAAAAATTGAGCATGCCATCCACAGCTTCGAGCTTCTGGATGTTCAGGTTCAGGGAGAAGGCATGAAGCAACTTCTCTATGGTTTATCGCTTGTTCCAGCTGCCGAAGGCACTCCCGATGTTCGAAGCGAAGCTCGTTATGTATTGATTCCCAATGGTGCTCAGGTTAAACTGAACATTATGAACGAAGAAAAAATGGTTTATGAAAATGTGAATCTGGCTCCCGCTGCTGCCATTCCATTCGATACCAAACCTGCTTTGCCTCCCGTAAAAGGAACTGCCTATCAAAAAGATATGTTCTTCCCCGGCGAAGTAGCTCAGGCCAGCATTACTTCTGTTCGCGGAATGACGATGGCGGTTATTAATATGAGTCCGTTTCAGTATAACCCCGTTACCAAAGAGCTGGTGGTTTATAAAAACCTGAAAATCGAATTGCAGATTACTGGTGGCGATGGTCAATATGGTTCCGATAGATTTAGAAATAAATACTGGGATCAGATTCTCGACGATTTGGTTGCAAACAACAACGAATTACCAAAAATGGATTATTCCAAAAGGGAAACCCACGGTAAAGACGTTACCGGATGCGAATATCTGATTATTGTGCCCAACAATGCAGATTTCCTGCCCTGGGCCGATTCTATTAAACTGTTCAGAACAGAGCAAGGTATTCCTACCGAAATAGTTACCATCGACGAAATTGGTGGCAATACGGTTGATAATATCAAAAACTATATCGATAATGTCTACGAAACCTGGGATCCGGTTCCTGCCGGTATTCTGTTGATGGCCGATTATGGCAACGATGCCAATACCATCACCTCCAAGATTTATCCACACCCCTACGAAGGAAATTTAATTACCGATAATTATTTCGCCGATTATACCGGCAACGACCTTCCCGATTTTGTTATGGCCCGTATGACTGGCCGCAACTATGCCGAAATTGAAACCATGGTTACCAAGTTTTTGGAGTATGAGCGTACACCCCCCAGCAATTCCGATTTCTATAATAAACCCATCACCGCTTTAGGATGGCAAACCGAACGTTGGTTCCAAATCTGCTCCGAAACTGTGGGCGGTTATATGAAAAATGTATTGGGCAAAGAGCCTGTGCGTATTAACGCTGTGTACGATGGAAACCCAAATTCCGATCCATGGTCAACTGCCACCAATACTGCTCAGGTTGTCAACTATTTTGGCCCTATGGGTCAGGGTTATATTCCTGCTACTCCCGCTGAGTTGGGAGGTTTCTCAGGTGGAACCGCCAATGGCGTGGTTGCTGCCATTAACGATGGTGCTTTTATCCTGCAACACCGCGACCATGGAATGGAATCGGGATGGGGAGAACCTGCCTTCACCATGAGCTATATCAGCCAGCTGAATAACGTAGATGAGTTATGTCATATCTTCTCAATCAACTGTTTAACAGGTCGTTTCGATGTAAGTGGAGAATGCTTTGCCGAGAAATTTCACCGCTACACCAACGGTGGTGCCTTGAGCTTGACCGCTGCATCACAAGTTTCCTACTCTTTCGTGAATGATGCTTATGTTTGGGGAATGTTTGATAATATGTGGTCGGATTTTATGCCCGATTATGGAGGCAATCTCGTTCCCGAGAGAGAATTTCGTCCGGCATTTGGTAATGCTTCGGGCAAATATTTCCTTTCTACCAGCAACTGGCCCTATAATGGTGAGAGTAAACAAATCACTTACCGTCTGTTCCACCATCACGGCGATGTTTTTGGTATCGTATATACCGAAGTTCCCGAAGAAATGGAAGTTGCCTACAGCGACGTTCTCATCAGTGGTCCCGATTTTATTGATATTCAGGCCGAAGAAGGAGCGCTTATTGCCTTCTCGGTAGATGGAGCACTCATTGGCTCAGCCATTGCTACCGGAAATGCCGATGCCGTGACTATTGAACCCCAGATTCCGGGAACCATGATAAAAGTGGTGGTTACCAAACAAAACTTTTATCGCCATCAGGGCTATATTCAGGTAATTGCACCCGATGGTCCTTATGTGGTGAAATCGGGTTTCGAAATTATAGATAACGAAGGCAATGCCAATGGTTTAGTGGATTTTGGCGAAACTGTCCACCTGGACTTCAGTGTTAAAAATCTTGGAACCGAAATGGCTTCGAATGTGGTGGTTACCATTGCCACTGACAACGAGTATGTTACCTTAAACGATGCTTCGGAATCTTTTGGCGATGTTGCGGTTAACGAAGAAGTTACCCGCGAAATGGCTTTCAATTTCGATGTAAACGAAGAAATTCCCGATAATCAGTCGGTTCAGTTTAATTTTTCAGCCACCAATGGCACCGATGTATGGGAAAGTACTTTCTCTTTGAAAGCCTATGCACCCGTTCTGGAGATTGGCAATATGCAATTAACCGAAGTCAACGGAAACGGAAACGGCAGAATTGATGCCGGTGAAGAATTTATTATCATCATCTTGATGAATAATAGCGGACATTCCGATTCTCGTGAAGGCTTGTCAACTATATCGTCCAATTCGGACTATTTAACCATTATCTCGTCCGAATACAGCTTTGCGCCCATTGACAGTGCCGGTTTTACCACAGCTGAATTCCACCTTCAAGCGAGTGAAGATACCCCGGTGGGAGTCGTAATTGAAGTAGTAAACAATGTGGCTTGCGGAACATTCTCACTTACCAAAACCTTTAATTTCTCGGTGGGTTTAATAGTTGAAGACTGGGAAACCGGCGACTTCAGTCAGTTTGGCTGGAACACCACAGGAAATGCCAACTGGGTGATTGACAATATGGTGTATTACGAAGGCGTCAACAGTGCTCGCTCGGGCAATATTGGCGATAGCCAAATCAGCTCACTAACTTTGAACTACGATGTCATGGTAGACAACGAAATCAGTTTCTATTACAAAGTGAGCTCCGAAAGTGGTTACGATTATTTGAAATTCTTTATTGACAATGTGGAGCAAGGAAGCTGGAGCGGAGAAGCTGGATGGGAATTGGCTACCTACCCTGTAACTGCCGGTCCTCATGAGTTTAAATGGAAATATTCAAAAGATGGTTCTGTTGACAGTGGTCAGGATTGTGCATGGGTTGATTTTATTGTACTTCCCCCCATGTTGCTTCCAACATCCAATGCAGGACCTGATGCCGAAGTATGCCATACAACAACTGACTATCAACTTGCCGGAACAGCCACCGATTACGAAAGTTTAGAGTGGAGCACCAGTGGTGATGGAACCTTTTCTGCCCTTGATATCCTCAACCCACTTTATACCATTGGAACCAACGATTTGGCCAACGGAAGTGTGGTACTCACTTTAACTGCTTATGGAAGCAATGGCAACTCGGTTAATAATATGGTTCTTAATATTTCAACCGATCCTCAGCAACCAGAAATTCCACAAGGTGAAGCCAATGTTTGTCATGCCGCCCAGGGAGTTATCTATCAGGTTAATGCTGTCGAAAGCAATTATCTATGGACAATTACTCCTGCCGAAGCTGCAGAAATTGTTGCCAACGGAGCATCCGCACAACTCAGCTTTAATGAAGATTTCAGTGGCGAAGCTCAGATTTCGGTGGCAGCTTTAAATGCCTGCGGCGAAAGTGCACCATCTGAAAATCTGGTTATTACAGTTAACGAAGTTGCCACAGCAGCTTTTGAAGCCGATGTGGAAACCTGTTTTGGAAACGAAGCAAACATCACACTCAACTTAACCGGAGCAGCTCCATGGACTGTTGAAGTTACCGACGAGAATGGATTAGAGTTTTTGTTTCAGGCCGAAACCAGCCCCTATGATTTGGCTGTAAGCCCCGATTCTACCATGGTTTATACATTGGTAAGCGTATCCGATGCTTTGGGTTGCTCTGGTATGGCTTCCGGAACCGTTCAGGTTGTTGTTAATGAATTGCCCTCTGCAACTCTCGAAGTAAACGATGCAGAGGTATGTTCCGGTTCTATGATTGTTGTTGATTTATCGCTCACTGGAGAAAATCCATGGTCGGTGGTATTGGGCGATGGAAATGGTCTGGAACAAACCTACGAAGTGAATCAAGCGGTAAGTCAGGTAGAATTTATGGCTCCGGCAATAGATTTTACGCTGCAATTTGTTCAGGTATCCGATGCCAATGGATGCAACGGCGAAGGAATCGGGGAAGTAACTATTTCCATCAATGCAGCTCCTGTGGTTGATTTGGGTGCCGATACCATTGTTTGTCACAATATCAATTATCTATTGGATGCCGGAAATGCCGGAAGCACCTACTTATGGTCAACAGGCGAAACCACTCAAACCATTTCGGTTACCGAAGCCATGGCCAACGAGCAAGGCGATTTGTTGGTGAATGTTTTGGTAAACAACGAGTTGGGTTGCGAAAATCTGGATGAAGTTACTGTTCATTTTAAAGATTGCACCGGGATTGATGAAAAATATGCCGATAAAATCATGCTCTCACCCAATCCGAACAATGGTTTATTTAGTGTGGAACTGGGCGATTTAGCTTCGCAGGTGACTGACATAGCCATCTATAACAGCCTTGGAGAAGTGGTTTATCAAACTGTTGCCAATGCTCAATCGGAAAATATTCATTTCGATTTGAGTCATTTAGCCAATGGAGTTTATCACATCATCATCAGCATCGATAACGAGAAAATCAATAAGCGATTTGTGATTAGAAAATTATAACAGATCTGTCTTTTAGTCATTTAAAACAACTGGCCTTCTGTAGTTTTTGCAGAAGGCCAGTTTTATATTCCCCCAAAATATGAAATTCGAAAAATTAGTAGAAGGCAGATTAATCAAGCG
>DYSN01000372.1 GCA_020718205.1 Draconibacterium orientale | reverse complement strand
GCGTGGCAACTGATACATTCTTCTGTTACTTTATATGTTTTCATATTTATTTATTGGTATAGGCGGTTAGACCGCTGTTGTTAATATATTGTTATGCAATCTTTTAGGTTCACTAAAAACCATCCTTCTTAGGAGTAAATCGAAGATTGACCCCATCATTGTCCGTCTGTTGTACCGGAAATGATACTCGTCAAGATAACCTTGCAACCGGTCCTTTGAGCAATGGTGGTGTATTCCTCGCAACCAACCCTGAATATTCATTATGTGGATATGCAGTTGCTGCATACCCTTTCCCTTGTCCGAAGGTATCTGTTCCAGGTTTGAATAGTCCTTTTTCAATGGCAAATACCCTTTCCAAACGTCAGTAATCACGTGTGCATCTTTGCTGATATAGTTCTCAAAGAATGGTCTGAATTCTTTGCTCGAAGCACGGTCGATTACTTGAGCATAAGCACGCCCAACACCGCCCTTTTCGTCAAAAATTTCAAGTGCAACAATCACTAACTTCTTTTTGCTGTTGCCACTTCGCCCAACTTTGCCTTCTTCGTATTGACCAATTAGAAACTCATCAATCTGAATCTTGCCGCCCAATTGGTTTTTACGGCTGCTTGCCATTGCCTGTTGGATTTTCCACTTAAATTCCCAAACTGTTTTCTGCCGCAAACCGAACTCTTCAGACAATTCTAAAGAAGACATTCCTTTCTTCTTTGTACTGATTTTGAAGCAGACATGAAACGCTATTAGCAATGGGAATTTTATCTTGTCAAACATCGTTCCTGAAGTAGGACTTTCATCGTAATTGCATTTAGCGCAACGGCGTGAATATGGCTTTTTGCCTTTCCCATACTTCGTATGACCGCATTTCTTGCATTTGTATGGACTTTCTGTTGACCATTTTATGGCTGACAGATAACGATTGCAATCCTCATCGGTCTGAAAATATCTATTGAACTCAATCGAATTCACACCTGTATATTGTTTCCTGTTTTCCACGCCACAAAGGTAGCGATCTGCTTTAAATTAACAGCGACTTAAACGCCTATACCAAAAGAATAATTTTGCAGACAGAATAGCCATTGACCGTTCTTTACAATTTTGTCCTCAGAAAATCCTTCT
>DYSN01000371.1 GCA_020718205.1 Draconibacterium orientale | reverse complement strand
GGATTAATAATTTTAATGTTATTGTAAACGCCCCCCAATTAACCCCCGGCACCCTTACGATTTTGAACGATGACAATGCCGATGGAATCCTCGATCCCAACGAAACAGCCGATGTTAAAATAACGGTTTCAAACACAGGTCATGCTGATATTACCAACCTTATCGGAGCCATTGCATACATAGGGAGCGATTTAACAATCAACACCGGTTTAACCACCGCAACAACATTAGCCATTGGCGAAACCAAAGACTTTATGTTTAATGTTTCGGCAAACGCAGCCACAGCACCCGGAACTCCTGCAACCATTGAATTTGATGTAACAGGCGGCACAGCCGACCAATACACCGCAGCCAAGGACTTCACAGTAATAATCGGTTTTGTACCCGAATATTGCGAAGCATCGGCAACTACAACTTCGTATGAGTATATTTCCAAAGTTGTCTGCGGTACGATAAACAATTCATCGTCATCAAGTTCTTATACCGATTACACAGCAATATCAACAGATGTTTTTTCGGGAAGTTCGTGTCCAATTGTGGTTACTGTTGGCTCTCCATATGCAAGTGACCGTGTATTTTGTTGGATTGATTGGAATTATGACGGAATTTTCAACGAAACAAACGAAAAATTTACTTTGAATTGGACACAACCTACTGCAAGCGGAAATATTATAATTCCGACAGATGCCTTATTACGCCCCGTTACAATGCGTATTCGCTTATATGACAGTAGTTTTGATACGCCAACATCATGTGGTAGTGTTAGTTACGGTGAAACAGAAGACTATAAACTCAACATTATTCCGGGAGGCTCGTATGTGATTGAGCCCAATAGAACTCAATTTTCAATTTATCCAAATCCTTCAACAGGGATTTTTACTATTCAATTAAACGAACTTAATGCAAATGCCTTTGCAAGTATTACAAATATACAAGGACAGGAAATCTTGCGAAAGAAATTGACGCAAAACGCCAATCAATTGGATTTATCCAGTTTCGGAAAAGGTATTTATTTTGTTAAAGTAGTGATAAATCAAAGAATAGAAATAAAGAAAATTGTCATTAACTAAATTTAATCGAAATATAAAAAGACCTCTTTCGGGGTCTTTTTTGTTAAAT
>DYSN01000370.1 GCA_020718205.1 Draconibacterium orientale | reverse complement strand
CGGTCATAATATGCTGTCTGGCAGCGCAGGCTGCTTCTTCACCCAGCATTTCCCGAACTTGCCGAATGCCTGCCAGATGATGCCTTACCCGCCGGTGCCGCATACAGTATCCAGGTTTACCGGCAAATTCGTCCAGCCAGCGGTGAACCGCTTCGTAGGGGTTGCCGAATTGGGTAATGGCTTGCTGACAGTGTTCCTCAAATGCGGACATAAATGTTTCTCGGGTCTCTTGGCAGCGTGACAGATAATTGCTGGTAATTGTAAGCAGTTATCACATAAAATAATATAAAGACAACAATTACCTTTCAACCTGCTTACCAATAAGCATAACTCCAGGGAAATATTTTCCCCCATCTTCTTTTTTTCTAATTATTTGCGGAAAGCACCATGCATAAAAATCATAATCATTCAGAGCAAGTATGGCGTTTATTTTTTCTAAAATATAGTTATTGATGTTGTCTCCTTGAATATTTTCTTTTGGAAAACAAAAACATAAAAAGGAAATCCCTATTTTTCTATAAGGATTATCATCCCCAATAATTTTATCTGCTTCGACACGAGCTTCTTCCATGGTACTCTGAACATAATTTAGGAATTTATCATTATCTACACAAAGATACATCCATTTAGCCTCAACATAATCATAAAAATTCCCAATACCCCCAATCCATAAATCATTCCTTCCATTTTTGTTTTCCTCTGAGGCATCAGCTTTTTTTGGAATTGGCCATTCTTCAAGGGAAACCTGTCCATTTCTCCATGCTGCACTAGCCAACAATCCAACATTAGCTCTTTCTCTATTCAAACAGGGGGAGTCTCCATTTGTGGTTTGACAATATTTGGAGAAAATAAAAATCCACTCTTCAAGAAGAGATTCCCAATGATTAAGGCCACATCCTTCTTTAATTTTTACACCTTTGTCAATTGTTACTTGTTCCATTGAATTTTGCTCCTCTATAATATTATGAGACATGGTACGTTTTCAATTGGGAAACGCATCAACTTTTTGATATTCTTGATAATTGTGCGGCATATTTCGATTTCATTGTTACGATATCATCCATCACCTCCTCCCGTAGTTCAATTGGCTCCAACACTTCTGCCTCCACCCCAAATGACA
>DYSN01000146.1 GCA_020718205.1 Draconibacterium orientale | reverse complement strand
TCATTTGCAGCCACAGCGAATAGTATTTCTCAAATTACAGTGAGTTGGACGGATGCGGCCGGAGGCCAGCTTCCTTCGTACTACTTGGTAAAAGCCGCCGCTTCACCAGCGACTCCAACAGCTCCTGTGGATGGCACAACAGAAGCAAATGGAACATTGATAAAAAATATTGCCCAAGGCGTGCAAACAGCTGTTTTTACTGGATTAGAACCATCCACAACCTATAATTTCTCCATTTGGCCCTATACCAATTCGGGGACAGATATTGACTACAAAACAAATGGTACAGTGCCAACCGCGAGTACAACTACATTCGAAGCTGAAATAACATTACCCTATTATCAGAATTTTGCCGATTGCGAAACCCACTATTGGACCGCCTACAACGTGGCTGGGGTTAATGAAACATGGACTTGCTATGAAACATCTGAAGGTTATCAATCTATTGATGGAGGCACAGATGAATCAATTGGCGTTTCTGATGATTATTTAATTTCCCCTAAAATCAATCTGAATAATTATACCAATGAAGTTTTGTCGTTTGAGACCAATAAACTTGGAATTGATCCTGGTTTTTTAAATCTTGATTTACTCTATTCAATAAATTTTAGCGGTGATCCTACAACTGCAACATGGACGCCACTTACTGCCAACTGGGCTTCAGGGCTCACTTATGTAAATTCTGGGGAGGTAGATTTATCGGGTATTTCAGGCGCAGAGGTATTTTTGGCATTTAGGTACAGGTCTTCATCAGTTTCCAATGCTTCCAAGTGGAATATAGATGATATTTATATGGTGCAATCTGCTCCCACAACTGTGGTCAATGCCCCTGCAACTCAAGTACCGGCAGCCACTATTTCATCACTCTTAGATACTGTGGGCGAAAAAGTTAAGGTATTTGAATTTGTTATTGCAGATTTAGGAGCAGATGCTTTAAGCACCATAGTCACTGAGCTTGTCATAGAACGCGGAAGCAGCAATACCGCCAATTGGATTGATCATATTCAAGACATTGTACTCCAGGATGGAGCTGCTGAAGTTGTGTTGGAAGATGTCAATATTTCCAATACAAAAATTGAATTATCAATCGAATCGGGTAATTTGGTCATAGCCGATGGAGCATCTAAAACACTAAGCTTATATATTTATTTGAACACCTCCAATATTGAAGATAATTCAATCCTATCCTTTATGATTGATGCCGATGACCACGGATTTGACGAACACCCTACCGGAAGTAGGTTTGCACCAACTTTTTCATCGGATGTAGTTTCCAATAATTTTACGGTTCAGGTTACGCCCACGGTATTTAAATTTATACAACAACCAACAAACACCGATTTTGGTAGTTTGATAACTCCTGCAGTAACTTTGGCATTCACCGATGCAAATAGCAATTTAGACTTAAATGCGAGCGGGAAAAATATTTCCATGATTGCAACAGGCGCAACTGTAACAGGAACTCTTACAAAAAGTATTGAAGCAAATGGATTGGCTACTTTCGCCGATTTACTATTTACAACCTCCGCCAACTCAATAACTTTAACAGCTTCAGATGATGATAATTATCTGGGGACATCGGCCACAGTAATAAGTAACACCTTCGCGGTTATAGATATTCCTCAGTTATTTATTTCGGAAATAGCGAATCCAGATGACGAGGCAAACGAAAAATTTGTAGAGATTTATAATGCAAGCGCATCAACAATAGATTTTGGAACTGAGACTATTTATTTTGCCAGACAAGCCAATGGGGAAAATACAAAGTCGATTCGGCTTACTGGGCAGATAGATACCTCAGGCACTTATATTATTGCATATAATGGAGGACATTTCGAAGTTACTTATGGATTTGCGCCGAATATAGAGACCGATGTTGCCAGCGGAAGTGGAAATGATAGCTATTTTCTATATAAAAATGGGGATCACACAACCGGTATCTTAATAGATGCTTATGGTGAGAAAGATGTCAATGGCAATGGTACACCATGGTACTACGATAATACCAAAGCCGTTAGATTACGCACCATCACAGAGCCCAATTCATCCTGGGATTCCACCGAATGGCATATTCCATTGCAAGCCAACACAACCGATATGACGCCAGGGGTTCATAATGTCGATGTGAGCTGGCAGGGAACCACAAGCACCGGCTGGAATACCAAGGGAAATAACTGGAGCGGCACCTATGGCTATATCCCCGATGCTTCCTTCAATGTGACCATTACTTCACAAACCAATCAGCCCACCATTTCGGCGGAGGCAGCCACCAACAATCTGACCATCAGCAGTGGTGTTTTAACAGTGGGAGCTTCGCAGAGTTTACGTGTTTTTGGAGTCCTATCAAACAGCGTCGGAACATCAGGCCTGGTACTCAAAGCCGATGCCACCGGACCATCGTCGCTGCTACACAATACCAATGGCATTCAAGCTACCGTGGAGAGCTATTTTAATGATTTTGGGGCGGGACAATGGTATTTGGTTTCGTCACCCTTAACCGATGGTGTAGCAGGAGTATTTATGGATCAGTATTTAGATTATTGGGATGAACCGGCAATGCATTGGGTGAGTATTGAAGACCCGAACACCCCGTTGGTTCCGGGGCGAGGCTATTCATTGCTCAAAAACATAGCAAGTATAGCCACCTATTCCGGAACCCTTAATAATGGCGGTATCACCGTCAGTGGTCTCACAAGAACCGCAAACAACGCATCCTTCGGCGATGGCTGGAATTTGGTTGGAAATCCATATCCGTCGGTATTAGATATAAATCTGCTCGACTTTGGAGACCATATTACGGCTTCGGCCAGCGTTTGGCCTCATGGTAGTTCGGGTCCTTATTTAGCGTGGAGTCAGGGGGGTGGCGGAAGTATACAAGCCCGCTATATTCAACCCGGACAGGGGTTTATGGTTCAGTTGTCAACCACCAACCAAAGCCTTACCTTTACCAATGCTGCCCGTACCCATCATGCACTCGATTCGTTCGATAAAGGCAATGAATTCGCCACTACAGAATCATTAAAAATCACCTTTACCGATGCTTCCGACAGAACCGACGAGACCTATTTGAGTTTCAGGGAAGAAGCCACAATTGATTTCGACAATTATTACGACGTTCATAAACTCTTTGGGGGCGCTACCTATCCACATATTTTCAGTTATATCGATGTGTTATCCGATGAAAGAGCTGCCATTCAATCCATTCCACAACCAGAACCCTGGCAGGCGGTTCATTTGGGGCATCGCATAGGCGTTTCGGGTAGTTTCACCTTAAAAGCCGAAGGCATCCAAAGTTTTGCTCCCGACCAGGCCATCTATCTGGTTGACAAAGCAAATCAGGAAATATACAGCCTTCGTTACGATACTGTTTTTCAGTTCTATATCGATAAAAACGAAAGCTCTCAACGCTTCGATTTATTGTTCGATGTTAATACGGGTTTAGAAGCCGAAGAAGCAGAAAATACCCGATTGTATTTTAACGACGATGTTTTGGTGGTTCAGCAGATTGGGGAGAAACCGGATTTCTCTCAGGTAAAAATCTATAATATTTTGGGACAATTGGTATATGAGGCGGCGATTAACGAACAGTACGAGACCATTCCCACTTCGTTGCCCACAGGGCATTATCTCATTCATCTGACGGGTTCAGGGGCGAATTTGAACAGTATAATCTTTAGGAAATAAATGGTTCATGATAAAATAAACGCATCAGTAATGAAAAGTATATCATCTGGAATCTTCATTGTTATTTTATTTTTTCTTTTTGGGATAAGACAACATATTCTTGCTCAGCCAACTCCGGGCGATAGTAATTTGAATGCTGCCGGTGGCAATCCTGTTGGACATGGCGGCGGAGCCCCTGTGGGTTCGGGCTTGTTGATTCTCATAGGATTGGGTGGAGCCTATGCAGGGAAAAAATATTACGAAATGAAATAATATCAATCTTTTTCGATGTGGTGGCATAAAATATGTCATCGAGAGAAATTTTTAGTTGTTCTTGTAATACATTTGTTTATCTTTGACCACTTTTTAAGTTTTTTGCAAAACACATAGATTTAACGCATTACAAGTAATATTATGAATAAATTTTTCTTGCTATTAGTCATCACAGGATTGATTTTACTATTTCAAACCACTACTACAGCACAGCCTTTACCTCCAAACGGAGGACATGGACAAACCGGCAATCAGATTCCTGGTGGTGGAGCACCAATAGCATCAGGAGTTCCGGTAATGATAGCCCTTGCGGTAGTCTGGGTGGGCAAAAAGACCTTCGATCTTCGGAATTTGGGAGAATAAGAATTCCTGTTTTCCGGAGGCTGTTTTCTCATTACAATTTCTTTTTGTTTTCTTGAATGTTTTTCGCGAAATGAATCGCGCATGTTTATTATTGGGGGAATCTGTTTTTTTCAAAGGATGTTTCTTAACGCAAAAAGACGTTTCTTAACGCAAAGGTTTTCGCAAAGGTTTTCACAAAAAGACGTTTCTTAACGCAAAGGTTTTCGCAATGGACGCTGAGAGTTTTCGTTAACCACATTTAGTGTCAAACATGTTTATTAATCTCTGCGAGCTTTGCGTGTTTTTAACTTTGCGAACGTTGCGTTAAAAGAACCCATGCGATCGTTGCATAAAAAAAAATTTTTTGCATAAGATGAAGATTTGGAGGCATCGGCAAGTGTTTGGCCACAAACTGGAGTTACCTCATTGAGCTTTATCAATTGGAGCAAAGGAACAGGCGGAAATAGCCGGGCGCGATATATACAGACAGGGCAGGGATTTATGATTCGGACCACAGTCTATAATCAATCCATCACCTTTACCAATGCTTCCGCACTCACTCAGGATTGTCGGGTTTTGACAAGCAGGAAGAGCCCAAAGAGATGAACCGGCTCCTGAAAATTACCCTTTCCTCGGCTCAGGGCATGACCGACGAGACATTTGGGGGTTTCAGAGAAGGAGCTACCCATGAATTCGATAATTATTACGACGTGCACAAGCTTTTTGGTGGAGCCAACCTCACCCATATTTTCAGTTACACCAATCCCGAAAGTTCAGAGGAGGTTTCTATTCAGTCTTTTCCTCCACCCGAAGAAGGAGAGGTGATTCATGTGGGCACACGGTCTGGAATGGAAGGAAATTTTACTCTGAAGTTTTTGGGGGTTGAAAGTTTTGGCGACGAATACATGTTTTCCCTGCTCGACAAAAAACTCAACGAGCTCATTCCGCTCCTTGATAATTCCAGCCATCAGTTTTCGCACAGCAACGGAGATGCGGAAATCCGTTTCGATATTCTGGTGGATATTGTAACCGCTGTTGATGAGATGGGTAATGCCAACGATATACGAGCCCACCGGGTTGGAAACCAACTCATTATTCACAATCCGAACCCATTTTTCGGAGGAGCTCAATTGAAAATTTTCAGCATTACAGGGCAATTGCTATGGGAAATGGACATGAACCAATCCATCATTCAGGTAAATATGCCACTTCCGGCAGCCTGGTATATATTAAGGTTGGAAGACGAAAATGGGGTTCATTCTATCAAAGCTCTTAAGTTGATTTAGGCGATTTTCAAAAATATTTCAATGAAAATAAGACTATACATTGCGGCATCAATCATTTTTGGTCTCATCAAGATTCCCATGGGGGTTTTAGGTCAGCCTGCACCGGGAGATACTGAATTGGGAGCTGCCGATCATTCCGTAGAGAATGGAGGTGGTGCAGATATAAAAATCGAAATTTGGGGCTGGATAATCATGTCTTTTGTCTATATTTTTGTTTACTATATTCGACTGATGTATAGTTTGGAGCAAAAGTCCCTAAAATTTTTCCAAAAAAAGGTTCTCATGGGGAAGTAAAACGCCGAGAAATCCAGTATTTAAGCCTGTTTTAGTAGTTTTTAACAAAATAAAAATATTTTTTTTTGGGGTTATTTAGCTGATATTAAGCCATATGCAACATCGTGGAAAAAAAGACTCCCAGATGTGAAAAAACAGTGCAACGCTTAGCACTGAAAGGGTGTCTTGAATTACTGTTCGCGCCTGGGATAAGGAAGCAGAAGGTTTGAAAAGACCAACGAAAGCCTTGCCCGGGAACGGGCCGAAAATTTAACCAAAGCCTTTAACACAAAGGGCTCTAAGTTAATTAACTAATCAATATTTTATAAATTAAATTTTAACAAAGTATGAGAAATTTTACCAAAGTAAAATTTTGGCTGCTATTGATGTTAATGGGTATGATGGTTTCTTCTACCTTTGCCCAAACAGCGCCAAAATTAAGCATTTCTCCGGATCCTCTTAATTTAGGGGAGTGGCCCATCGGTGGATGGCAGGAATATGCTTATCTCCAATTAACCAACACAGGTGTTGGTACTCTTACTGTTACAGCCAGTGAACTTGACGATCAGAACGGTGTTTTTACATTAGCTCCTTTAAGTCTTCCTGTAACTATTTCTTCTTTAGGTCAACCTGTGTATGTTGGCATTAATTTTGTCGGAACTGGCGTTGCTGCCGGTACTTACAATGCTACTTACGTAGCTTCCTGGGGAGCAAACAAATCTGTTACCACAGCCGATATTTCTGCTACTGCTTATGCTGCACCTGTAGGTG
>DYSN01000369.1 GCA_020718205.1 Draconibacterium orientale | reverse complement strand
GATCAAACCCGAGGTTGAAAAATAATTCAATCCATCCCCTTTTGCACACTGGCCGGGCTTTTTCACAAAAAAAAAAGCGGGGCCAATCACGGCCCCGCTCCTATTATTGTACCTTCAGAAAAATGACTATTTTTCTTTTCTGCGGCGAACCATCCCCGCCAACCCGGCCAGACCTGTGCCGAACAGGAGCATGGTGGCTGGTTCGGGAACTGGAGTGGTGGGGGTATCGATAAAGGAATCACTCCCTCCGGTGTCTCCAATACTTTGGACATGAAGACCTACACGAAAATCACCATCGTTCAGTTCCGTGATGAGTTCAGTAAATGTGTGGTTATTATTCAAGCTGAAAAAAAATTGTAACCACTCACTGTTGGCGTTAATACCATTCTCAACTTGCGAAACATTAGGATTCGTTGTTTTGTCCGCATCATACCCGTAGGAGGAGCTAAAACTATAAGAGTTACCTCCAGGAAGATTTTCCGGCGTCGCTACATCATTACCAAAGACAACGCCAGTACTCTGTTGCATACTATTGTAGGTAAGCCATGCTGGAGTAAAGTCGTCAAAGTAAATTTGTTGGACGGAACTCTGAATCCCCACGTTGTTTGTAAATTTAAAAGATGCTAAGCCACCCACTTCTGTAACTTCAACTAAGAGCTGGTCGGCAATGTCTGTATTACCATTGTTGGTGATGTTATAAAATCCATATGGTGTTGCCGACGCTGACACTCCCATTGCAAGTACACTTGAAACCATAGCAAACAATACTGTATAAACCTTTTTCATTTCTTTCACCCCCATCACTATCATTCATTAATAATTATGAGTAACACATAAAAATGTTTACTCACCTTCATAGTGCCTTGTTCCTCAGTAGAACGACGATCGCATTATTCTTCTTCCAAGAAAAAAATTAGCGAACTTATCTCCATCTATCTCTCGCCTATTTTCATGCAAAAAGCATGCCATCTAACCCAGCAATAAGAATAAATATAAAACTTAATCATTTCAAGCAGCTACCAAGCAGAGAATTTCAACGAGCAGGCCCGAATCATTGCCGCAAAACCATTTTGTCCGGATTTCCGGAAAAACGGGCAAATTTCCCGAAAAAGTTCCCGTTT
>DYSN01000368.1 GCA_020718205.1 Draconibacterium orientale | reverse complement strand
GAAAACTAATAACTTTCATTTCTTCTCCATCTCGATCAGAACCCAGCCAAAGGGATTAATAGGCTTTCCCTCTTTCACTTCAATACGTCTTGATTCAGGGAATAAATTGCCAGAATTTCGACTGGAAGATTTTTGACGGGTTGGTTGGATTTTATATTTTCTAAGGAGTTGCTCAAATCCGACTGGATCGCCATCTTGAATTTTTGACCCGTATGTCATGCCGTCCCACCCAGAACCCCAGCCAATTTGCATGAAAGTTTGATTGTCTGGTAATTTTGAAATATGACCAAACCAATTGCGATACATCGAAATAATTTTTTCGCTGTCAGGCGTTTTTTCATACCATTCGAGAAGATTCTCTATCTGGCTGGAAGAGCGCGCGCGGATTTTTTTCATAAAACTGTAAACCCAGTCCTTTTTATTTGAAAATCCGAGTTCTGTATCTGCAATTTTTTCAAACAAAAAATCATCTATCTTGATGGAGCCAGTAAACTCAATGCCGCCTTTTACCGCTTCAACAGAAATAGGAACGCCCTTACCGCGACTCGTCCAAGTAAATACTTGAGCAACACGCATGATTTCCGATGGAGTGTATTTGCCCGTAAAATCTGAAATCTGCAACGCCCGCAGTAAATCGTAATTAGGGTCTTTCCCGAATATTCCTTTCTCAATTTGATCATCCACATGCTGTAAATTCTGCGGCGAGTTTGCCTTAGAAATCATGGACTTTTCCCACGCAGACCAGCCAATTGCTGTTCTTATCGCGCCTTTCACAGATGAGCCAGGAATATACGGAACTCGAAAACCGTTTTTTATAAAAGATCGAATAGGAGTAAAAGATTTCTTTTTTACATTGGGCATTCCAGGCAGTTGATAATTGGTAAATTGTTTGTCGTCAAATTCTGATGACGTTAGAAGACGAGCGGGTGGCAGGTATCTGCCGCTGGATTCGTATTCTTTTTTCATCTCGTTTTCTTTGGCATCCAGAATCGCATCTTGATTTAAGAAATAAGAGACTTTTCTCTTTTCATCAACGTAATAATCAAAGCCTTCACGCAGTTCATCGCCATCGCCAATATGCAGCGGGCAAAGGGTTTTTAGGGTGACGTTATAGACCGTCA
>DYSN01000367.1 GCA_020718205.1 Draconibacterium orientale | reverse complement strand
AGCGGACGGAAAATAAAATAGGAGGAAAACTATTTTATTTTCCTCCTACTCGATTCCTTGCCGTAGATACTAACAATTTGAATATATTTGATTTAAAACAACTAAAACAGATATTTATGAAAAAATGGACTTTTTTAATGGCATTCTTGTTTAGTCTTTATCTCGTGGCCCCTGCACAGGAAAAGCTTTCGCCTTATTTGGGTGCAAAATCAAATTCTAATGTAGGCAGCCTCACAACCGAGATTCGGAGTTTACTCAAGGATAATGGCTACGATGTGATTGGCGAATATAATGTGGCCGGCAAAGCCGATATGCATGTGATTTGCTTTACCAACAACGATTTAATCCGCGTCTGCGGAGAGTTTGAAGACAGAGGAGCATTGGCCTCGGTGCTAAAAATTGGATTGCGAAAAGATGGAGCTCAAACAGAAATCTCCTTGTTAAATCCAGACTATATGTTCTATGCCTATTTTGGCGAAGATTATAAAATGGAAGCACCTAACCTGAAAGCCATTGATAGTAAGATAAAATCGGTTCTGAACACCAAATATGGCAATTTTACCCCCTTCGGCGGCGTCCTCACATCAAGTGATCTCGAAGGCTATCACTATGCGGTTATGATGCCTTATTTCGAAGAGCCTGTATCGTTGGAAGAATATAAAAGCTTTGAAGCGGGATTGGATTTCATCAAAGGAAAACTTGCGGGAAGCAAAGATGTTAAGCTGGTTTATCAGCAAATTAATACCGAAAAACAAACCGCAGTTTTCGGTTTGGCATTCACCAGCGCTGAAAAAGGAGAAGGAGTATTTCTGCCCATAATTGGTGAAAGACATCTGGCAGCAATGCCTTACGAAATTATCCTTGAGCGAAATGAAGTTACCATGCTTCATGGTCGCTATCGTTTTGCGCTCTACTGGCCAGAACTGACCATGGGAACTTTTACCAAAATAATGAGTACGCCAGGCGATGTGGAAGACGCCATGCTCAAGGTTACCGCAATAGAATAAAAAAAAGCCGGAATTTGATTCCGGCTTTTTTTTAGTGGTGTGCCGTGCACATCTATTACCTGGAAGGTGAAAGTCCTTTATGGGGGTCGGTAGTTACCAACCATTAGCCAAAAG
>DYSN01000366.1 GCA_020718205.1 Draconibacterium orientale | reverse complement strand
CTTCTGTGTAATGTGTCGATCCATATTGTGCAAAATAATATCCAAAGGAACCGCTCCAGCCGGTAGGGTCAACTAACGAGCCATTTACCTTTAAAGTTCCAGTGGTACTATTAATTATAAAACTTGAGCTGAGGTTGGCAATTATGGAAGTGTCAATCAAATTCCAGGTTTTGCTGTTGTTATACAGGTCGTAGATACCTAAAATACCTGGGATAGGAGTCGAAGTGCCGCTCCCAAGGGCAAAAGTGACAAGGTATGCGGTCGTATCGCTTTCAGCATGAGTCCATGCGCCAACACCGCTCTGGTCATTATATACATCAACAACGCCAGCGCCAAATACATTAGTCGTAATTGTTTCCAGTGCTACTTGGCCTGAAGCTAAGGGAGGGGTCTCAATAAGTGAGGGTCCATTGCCGTATGGCAACGCCATCGCATTCCCTGCCAGTAATCCAATACTGCATACTCCTAAAGCCAAACTTGTTACAATCTTCTTTTTCATTTTTTTCTCCTTTTTTGCGCTTCTAATTTTGGAATAAAGGCAAAACCTTGATTGACAAGTCAGCCCTTTCCCCCTCTTACTTTATGGAACTTCCTTCCCATACCTTTTTTTAAGCAAATATCGTGCCATGATGCGTGTTCTTGGGGCGCTCCTTGCTGTTATTGCTGGATGGGAACGTCATTGAATGTGTAACTTATTGGAACTAATTCAATAGCAATAGATCCATGCCTTAATTGTATTAGAGCAAAGATGCAAAAAAGTAGATTTTTAGCGGTGGAGAACCGGTTGGGTGGGTAGGGGCCGCGAATTTTGAGAAAACAGGGGGATCATTTTTCAGAAATTTTTGAATGCCATGAACGACGCATTGTTCGTGGAAAGGCTTGTGGTGAGTGGATCGGCGGTACAATTCTCAATTCTGACCATTATGAGATAGAATCGGATGTTTTCCTGTTTTTCCGGTTTTCCGGAAAAACAGGAAAATCATAATTGGCTTAAATTGTTATGAAAAATAACTTCGCGAGGGAGTTTTTCCGGTTTTCCGGAATATTTTTCCGGTTTTCCGGAAAAGCATTTTCCCATGTAAAAAATGAGAAAGGAAGGGGTCGAGGAATGGGTCACGAAAGGAA
>DYSN01000145.1 GCA_020718205.1 Draconibacterium orientale | reverse complement strand
GATCAATTTTGCAACCATAATTCTCCTTGGGACTGGATTTTATCACGCGCAACATCCATCTTTCCTCATTCATCCTTGTATTTCCTTGACATTCCCTCGCGCTTGTCTTAGCATAGGAGAATGTTAAACAAATACACAGGCAAACAATTTGCCCGGCGGCAGTTAATAGCAGCTATCCTGATAATCGCGACTATTTCATCACTTACCCTAAAAAACATGGCATATAAACTCAACAACCCAATAATTGAAAAAACAAATTACGATAAAAGCACCTCCTTTTCAATACTATCAGCCAATGTCGGAAACTTAAGTGTCGGTTGTAGAAAAGTATTAAATAAACTTTGCTACAAAGATGTTGAAGAAAGGATTGCCGCTAACATTAAATATCTTTCACCAGATATTATCGCTCTTCAAGAGGTATTAGCTCCATGGCAATGTAAAGAAATCAACGAAACAAACAAAAATAAAGTTTGCAATGAAACACAACTTACGCCACAAGTCAGAAGACTTGTAGGCGAAGACTACACTATAGCGTGCAATTCTCGCAATCAATTCGAATGTATTGCCGTAAAAAGAGATTTTGGAGAAATAATTGATTGCCCGAACGGAGAGACTTGCAATAAAGCTCGCACTGCCCCAGAAATTGACGGATGTGACAATGGCTTTACTATATCCTCAGTAACAGTAAAAGCAAAAACAGCGCCCACTTTGTTTGATGTAATAAATTTTCATCCCCAAAGTACAAGTTCAACATGCAGAGCGAAAATGATAAACGCAGCACTCTATGGCAATGAAACCGCCGTATCAATAATTCAAGAAAAAAAAGTGCTGCTACTTGGGGATTTCAATCTCGATCCTTGGAGAGATGACGATGAAAGCGTTATTACTTGGAATACCTTTATCCAAAACGGGTGGAATGACTCGAAATTAGAATACCATAGTGGAATCGCTGAAAACAGCCCTCCGTTCTTTACTTCTTTCCTTTTTTACAAACCAAGAGCATTGGATTTTATTGTTAGTAACTTTGCTAATGGTATATGCAGCACACTTGGCGAGTCTCCAAACACTTTAAGGCTTGATGGTGGCAAAGGAACGGATCATCGAGCATTATTTGGCATTCTGAGTTTAAGGTAAACATGTACTCTGATTTTTTTTACAATTACCTAAATACACGGCTTCCTTGGATAGCGATTGCCATTGGATATGCATTATTTGACTATCTTTATAATCTACTAATATGTTCAATACTAGGTGGAATAACACAAGTCAAAAAATATTACTCAAACCCAAAAAATCAGACAAAAACAATATTCGCAAAGGTGCATTTTGTTGCTTTGCGAAGAAACTACATAATTGGTAGCCGAAAACTATTAAAGGAATTTTATGAAGACAAACTCTCATGGTCATGGCCAATTACTTCACTTGCGATCCCGATCATAATATATGGTATTTCTAGGAAACTTACCACAGGCGGTGTTTTATCACTAACAAAAAATGGGGTAAATGTTAGTAGTTACTTTTTTTTACCCAACAATGACTTGGTTCAATTTTTCTTTTGGGGACTAGCATTAATCATCAGTTTGCGGACATTTTACCGATACCATAAAGAAAGAACAAAACCTACTTGGTTTTCAAAGGTATGGCTCTTTAGCTTTTCCAGAACACTATTATTTAATCTTCCGTTAGCTTACATGGTTTTAAATACTGTATATATTTGGCTTCAATATTCAATTTCATTATTTCAAATTTTATCTAGTGATCAAATACAATACACGATATTTCACCCCGACCTTATGTACGGGCTAGGAAAAGTTTACAGTACAGTAATAACAATGGGCGTTTCATTAATCATTCTTAGCCTATTACCATCGTTTATGCTTATTCGTGAAAAAGAGCAAAAATACAACAGAATGTACTATTTTCTTATTTATGGAGGGATAATTACTTTATTTTTGTTATTAAGTTCTTTAGTAATAAAATTCGATCAAAGACTTGGCAATATTCAAGAATCTTCCCTCAATATTATTCAGAGAAATTTGGGAAGCGGTTTTTATTTTGATATTGAGACAATCGCGAACTTAGAATATTTTTCCTTGATCTCAAAACTTCCTAGCAGTTTTCCAATTCCTGGGTGGTTCAGCTTTTTACTGAGCGCGCGCTCCATTGCACTATTTTTTGAAGTTGTAAGAATTATCTCTCCATCAAGTTCAAAATCAAATTTAGTCAAATTTTTAGAGAAAATTTTAGAAAAATAAATTATGAAAAAAAATGGTGTGGCAATACTATATTTGTCAGTTGGCTCTGGCCATCAGATAGCAGCTGAGGCACTTGCAAATTCGATCAAGCAAAGCCATCCTGAAATACCCATTATTGCAGAAGATCCTTTTGCAAATAAAATTGATATCTTGCCATCAGTTTTTAGCGCACTTCAGACTGTCTCAATCAATCTTGCCCCCAACTTATACGATTTAGCATGGCGACAAAAATCAAACTACGATATATATCAGTGGCTAGAGGGAATAAATCTACTACAAGAATTCTTAATTAAAAAATTAATAAAAGACTCTATAACCAGAATAATCGCTACCCATGTACTGCCAAGCATTCTCTGTGTCGGATTAAAAAAAAGGCGCATAATAAATAATATATATAGCATAATCACAGATTTTGGAGCTCATTCATATTGGCCCACGTCTGGAGTTGACAATTATTTTGTTGCTAGTGACGAATTGAAAAATGTTCTCACTTACAGAGGAGTTGACAAATCTACAATTGAAGTAACTGGCATTCCAATTAAGGAAATTTTTTTACCTAAAGATTTCGTCAAACCAATAAGCAAAAGAATTAAGGTTCTGATTATTGTAGGGGGCTTGCGCAGTGGAGGATACATTAGCAACCGTCGTTATTTCCAGGATCTACTAAAAGGTTTAGATCAAATCGGTTATGAAAATCTAGAAATAACAATTGTTACAGGAATGCAAAAACAATTAAAAAAAGAGTTGATTCAAATACTACATAGCACAAAGATAAAACCCCGAATCTTGGGTTATGTAGAAGAAATGCAAAAATTAATAGTAATGCAAGATGTTCTTATAACAAAGCCAGGAGGGTTAATTATTTCTGAAGCCCTTGCAATTGGCTCATGTATAATATTATCGCAATCAGGGGCCGGCCAAGAAAATGCAAACTCTGAATTTCTCGCTCGTCACAACATTGCATTCAGAGGAGAAACCCCAGATCAAATTATCGAGATAATAAAAAAACTGATACATAATCCTGAATTAATTTTTGAAATGAAAATAAAAACAAAAAGCTTTGGATTTCCCAAGGCGGCACAAAATATCACAAAAAAAATTTTTGGGTAAGAATATATTCAACCACTATTATCTGACTTTTATATCATCTTCAATCGTTATATGACAAAACACAATCAACAAATCGGCGCGTGGGGCGAAGGGATTGCCGCAGACTGGCTCGCAGAACGCGGCTGCCAAATCATCGCGCGCAACGTCCGCACACCGTATGGCGAAATAGACATTATCGCGCGGCAAGGTGACGTGACGGTTTTCGTCGAAGTGAAAACGCTCACATCCAGCTTAAATTTTTTTCCTGAAACCAATATCACCCGCGCCAAACAACAACACATGCTCCACGCCGCGCAACACTACACAGCAGAACATGAGATCGATCACTGGCAAATTGACGCCATTGCAGTGGAGGGAAGGCCGGGGTCAAAACCGGTCGTCACACATTTTGAGAATGCGATTTGAAAATGCCGAGGCGTGGAAAATGCCCATCGGACAGAATCCGCTTCCGGGCGCGTCATGAGGCGAAGAATCAAAATCCTTTGCATTCGGAAGTAGAACTTCGGAACTGCTGTTTGGTATAATTTTATAAACGCCTGACAAAAGGAGAATATTATGGCAAACGTCATCGGACCTGATGTTAGTTTTTATCAAGACGATCCTGAAACCCCGCAAGGCATTGACTTTGTAAAAATGCGCGCATCGGCGGGATACGTCATCATCCGCGCAGGGCAAAACATTTGGGTGGATTCAGACTTTAAGATCAACTGGCGCGAGGCAAAACTTGCAGGACTGCCGCGAGGCTCCTATTGGTTCTACGACAGCCGCATAGATCCCAAACAACAGGCCGAGCTATGGGCGCAGCAGTTTGCGGGCGATTTCGGCGAACTGCCCCTGTTTGCGGATTTTGAAGAAAGCTACATGGGCGCTTATAAGGGTTGGAAAAACTGGTATACATTTCTTGAACGGCTCAAACAACTCGTCAATGGAAAAGAGATCGCCATTTACACGGCTTACTACTACTGGCGCGACAATGCGCCAAACGCCGCCACCCAAGCCGCCAACCTCGAATATTTTCATCAATACCCGTTATGGATAGCCAATTATGGCACAGCCGAACCTTTGGCGCCCAAGCCCTGGGCAAAAAGTGAATGGCTGTTCTGGCAATATACAGAGACCGGGGATGGAAAATTATTCGGCGTGGAAAGCAAAGGCATTGACCTGAACTATTTCAACGGCGACCTGGCTGCGCTCCGCGCTCGATTTAATCTGACAGATACGCCCCCGCCCCCGCCGCCCGATCCTGACCCTATTCCTGACGAGGACACCCCCACAGGTGTGATGTACCGCGTTACCGCATCACCCTCCCTGAAAGTCCGCGAGGGACCGGGGGGGGCATACAATTCGATTGGACTGCTCTATACGAACGAGAAAGTCGAAGAGATCAATGCAAACGCGGATAGAAGCTGGCTAAAGACCCGCAAGGCAGATGGAAGTTTAATCGGCTGGAGTTCCAGCGCATATTTGGAAGTCGTCACTGGGACACCCCCGCCAGTTGAAAAAAGGATGTACCGCGTTACCGCGTCGCCCTCCCTGAAAGTCCGCGAGGGGCCGGGGTTGAACTACACTTCGCTCGGAACCGTTCCGCTTAATTCAATAGTGGAAGAGATCGGCGCAAATGCCGACAGGACCTGGTTGAAAATCAAAAACTCAACCGGCAGTCTGGTCGGTTGGAGTTTTGCCATATACCTGGCCTATACCGGCGCAACACCCCCAATAGAAACTGATAAAGAGTTGTATCGGGTCATCAGAACTTCCATACAAGTATTGGAAGAGGCGGCGGCGTCTGCCGACCTGATCGGACTGCTTTACTTTGGCGAGATCGTGGAAAAGATTGACGTAAGCGCCGATGGGGACTGGATGAACGTCCGCAAATCTGATGGCAGTCTGGCTGGCTGGAGTTTGAGCAAAGACCTGTTGAGCGCCGATTTCGAACTGCCTCCAACACCCGAAGACCCGCCCATCCCCGTCCCCGATGACGATGACAAGAAATGGTACCGCGTTGGTTATTCATCGCTCACTGTGCGTGAAACCCCCAGTATCATTGGCAAAGTGCTTGGCACAGTATTGCAGGATGACACCCTGCCCGCATTGGATGACACCACCACCCCAGGCTGGACGCAAATCCGCCGCGTGGATGGGCTGACGGGCTGGTGCGAGAATAAATATCTGGTCTTCCTAAGCGCCACCCGCCCCGCATCCATCAGACAAAATCTTTTCAAAGGCATCACCTTCCTGCAAAAAGACCTGACCTCGCCGCGCAGGAATAGAATGTATGTGATGGCTGTGGACTTAACCACGGTCGGGCTTGAATTCCTCGTGACCCCTTCAAAATTATCCAGCGGAATTTTATGCACCCGCACGACCTCAAAATTCCTTGAAGAATTCAGCATGAATGTCGCCATCAATGGAGATGGATACAGTTATTTGAATGCTTTGGTCGTCAACCCTGTCATCACCTGTCCAAGCGGCGGAGACCCTGTCAAGGCAAACGGTTTTGCGGCTTCGCGCGGGACTGTGTACTCGCCGATAAAAACCGTCCAGCCGGTCGTTTATATCAGTTCAAAAAACCAGGTGACAATTAATGAAGCGCCCAGTAAAGTATTCAATGCCGTTGCCGGAGACCGGGTGGTCGTCCAAAAGGGAGTGACGGTCAAGAACCTGGCTGCCCAAACACCCAGTCCGCGCACAGCAATTGGACTGAATAAAAATGGGCGCTGGTTGATCTTCATGGTGGTGGATGGCCGCCAGACGGGCTACAGCGAAGGCGTCACCTTCCCTGAACTGGCTGAACTGCTGATCTCCTACGGCGTTTACACCGGCGCAAACATGGACGGCGGCGGTTCGTCTACAATGGTCGTCAAAGGCGTGGACGGCAAAGCCCGCGTTTTGAATTCTCCCATTGACCAAAACGTCCCCGGAAAAGAACGCGCAGTAGCCAATCATTTGGGGCTGTATATCAAAAAGTAATTGGTAATTAGTAATTGGTTAAGATGACAGTCATCCGCTTTATGAAGGGGTGGCTGTCATCTTTTTGCTTATTCTCTACCATACACGCAACCCTAAAAAAACAGACCCTAAGTCACAGCACAAGTCCACTGGCGATGAGGGCTATTTATGTTATCGAAACACAAGCAGTATTTCACATTTCACGAAAGGGCTTCGTATTGGCGCCTGCCCTGGCGCCGCCCGCCAGGGCAGGTGTAGTCGCTTTTTAGCCGAACGACTAACGCGAAGCGGTTACTACGTTTTCGTGATCTACTGACAATGGTAAAAAAAC
>DYSN01000365.1 GCA_020718205.1 Draconibacterium orientale | reverse complement strand
CCCTTATCTGCTTTTTTATTGCAAGGAATCCCCGTGGGAATATCGTTCATGTGCGTTTTGAAGATCTGCATCAGCAAATACCCCATAGTATTCGGACGTAACTTTTATATCGGTATGCCCCATCAATTGGGCAATGATGCCCAGGTTCATACCTCGCTCTGCCCACTTTCTCGCGCGCCAATGACGCCACTGATGCGGAGACCATTTTCCTCGCGCTTTCGATTCTATGGCAACCCGTTTAAATAATTCATAAACCCCCGAAACTGTTAATCCGCCGCCATCTTTCCGCGAGCTTGTAAAGACAAACTCTCCTCCTTCGGGTCGAACTGATAGCCAGGCGCGCAAAGCCACCTTTGTTTCACTTAAAAAATATACAATTCGACCTTTTCCATTTCCGCCATTTCCTTTTTCAAAGACTGTCGCGCGACCACGATCAATATCCAGGTCTTTGAACTGTAGCCCTGCAATCCCAGCCGCGCGGCAACCTGTATCACCTGCAAACATGAGTATTGCATAGTCGCGCGGGACTTCTTTGGAGATTTCAAGCATTAACTTTCGATCTCGATCTGATATGCCCGCCTTGGGTCTTTTTTGAGTGGGGGGGAATTCAAATCTTTTAGCAGGGTTATTGGACAACAGATTCTCTTCAACAAGCCATGCAAAAAAACGCCGGGTAGATCGAACATAACCGTGCAGCGTGTCACGCGAGAGTCCTCCAGATTCTGCTGATCGCGTCGGGTGATTTTCATAACGGGTTTTTCGGTCTGATAGCGATGCTCTCCAATTACGCAGGTGGTGAACAGTGATGTTTTTTATTGGGGTTTTTGGACCAATAAACTTTTCTAATAGTTTCAATCTGTCTTGATACCATTTCGTAGTAGCAGGAGATTTCACCCCTTTCATGGAAGATAGAAATGTAGTGATAGCGTCAGCAAGTGTCATATTTTGCCCTCCCAGGCGAAAAAAATTTTCACCAAATCTATCATAACGATCTCCTATAGGAATTGCTGTGTACAACGCTAATTCAGCAACCTTTGACAAATACATCATACTAAATGATAATCTTATTTACTAAACAAACAAGCCCCATGAGACGCCAATCTCACGAGGCTTTGAATTGAACTACGCGA
>DYSN01000364.1 GCA_020718205.1 Draconibacterium orientale | reverse complement strand
AGGATTAATAGAATGATGTGTTTCATGCGAGAGCCTTTGTGTAGATGTTAAAATCAAGATTATTCATCGCACTTTTTTTAGACCCTGAAACACGTTCAGGGTGACGAAAGCGCAACGCACTAAACCCATCGGTCGCTTTAACCCCATTGACCATCGTACCATCCCCGAAGAGTTCGGAGCCATTATCAATGATCCCATTGCCATTACGATCCAGCACCAAGAGACCATCATCTCCGTTGACCCAACCTGTCCCTGTTTTTATCCCATCGTTGTTATGGTCAAAGAGGATATGGGTGGTGGCATTAACCCCTACCGTTTCGATCCCATCACCATCAAGGTCGAGGACGAGGGGGTCATAGCGGGCGATCCAGTTGCGGGCTTGTTCCCAGAGGGAGTTGACTTCATTTGCCATTTTTAAATCGTAATTGTTGTCAATCATCCATTTGAAAAAAGTTTTTTGTGCTGCTGTGTATTGGTCATAAATTTCATCACCATATAATCCTGCAATAATTGCTGCCGCTCCTGCTCCCACGATTAATACAGGAGATGCGGCTACTACTTCAGGAAGAAGCAATGCACCTAACGCAAATTTTATACCAGTAGCTAAAACAACATCTGCTAGATATCCAGCACCTGTCCCGACAACAACTTTTTCTAAATCTTCTCTTGCTTGTGGTGAACCTTCAAAACCAATTACACCCGTAATGGTTCCATTCATTACACCAAATGAAGCTGCAAACACTTCAGCTGATTTCCCAGGTATCAATCCTGTCGCTGTTCCTATCATTGCCATTACGCCATCAAAACCGAGAGTGATGCTTTGAAGATTGTCTTGCGTCGTGTTATTGTCTGCCATGTTATACTCCTTGTTATTTTAAATTGTTTACTAAATAGCTTTAAGCCACCAACATTTTTTTACATCAATAGTTTGAAAATTTCCATTTTTCAAGAATGGCTTCAAGGCTATGTTTTCTTGAAATTCAGAAATATTTCGATGTGAAATATCTGCTAAAAACTGAACTATTTTTTGCTCCATTTTGTTATTAATTAAATTTCGGTCAAGCTCAATATTAAAAACTGACCTTACGCAGTAAATAATTTTTTCGGGATAAGCGTGGTATAAATTTGAT
>DYSN01000144.1 GCA_020718205.1 Draconibacterium orientale | reverse complement strand
ATTTAGTACGGCTATTGTTTTAAATAAAGTTCAAGTTTAGTCTTTTGATTTTAATAAGAACAACCAAATGGGTTTCTCGCCGGGTTGTGACATGCGCTCAAAAGCCTTCTTTCTTGCCAAAATTATTATTACCGTCGCCGGTAAAAACATGAGAAATTCTAAACCCCAAAACCAACCCCCCATCACTTCACCCAAATGGTCTTGATGTTCAGAAACTCCTTAATGCCATAATGCGAGAGCTCGCGGCCAAAACCCGATTTCTTAATCCCACCAAAAGGCAACCGCGGATCGGATTTGGTCATGCCATTCACAAATACAGCTCCGCTTTCTATCTGCCTGGCACAGCGGATTCCACGCTCTGTATCGCGGGTCCAAATGCTTCCGCCCAACCCAAAATCGCTGTCGTTGGCCAATTCGATGGCTTCTTCTTCACTTGCTACTTCAAAAATGGAAAATACCGGTCCAAAGGTCTCCTCGCAATAGATTTTCATTTCTTTCCGCAATCCGGTTATAACGGTGGGCTCAAAATAAAATCCTTCGCCAGCCACCGGCTTTCCGCCTCTCAGAATGCTTGCTCCTTTCTCCACAGCATCGTCTATTTGTTGCTGAAGTTCTGTTAGCAAGTCGCGACGGGCCATGGGGCCGAGTTTGGTGGTCATTTCCATGGGATTTCCCATGGGCCAGTTCTTCAATTCCTGCTGTAAAAGCTCCAAAAACTCCGGGGCTATTTTCTGGTGGAGAATGAATCGCTTGGCAGCAATGCAGCTTTGTCCGTTGTTGAGCAAACGAGAAAAAACTCCCCATTTCACGGCTTCGGGCAAATCGGCATCTTCCAGCACAATAAAAGCATCGGCACCGCCCAATTCCATCACCGATTTCTTCAGCTCTTTTCCCGATCGCGAAGCTACTTTGCTCCCTGCAAACTCACTTCCGGTGAGGGTGGTGGCTTTTATCAGCCGATGGTCTATCATGCCTTCCACCTGCTGACTTCCAACAACCAAATTGCGGAATAAATGACCAGGGAAACCGGCTTCACGAAAGATTTCTTCGATGGCTGTGGCGCAACCCATTACATTACTGGCATGTTTTAAAACCGCTGCATTTCCAGCCATTAGCGCCGGCGCGGCAAACCTAAAAACCTGCCAAAACGGAAAATTCCAGGGCATCACGGCCAACACAATCCCCAAGGGTTCAAAACTCACAAAACTTTGAGAAGCATCGGAGGTCATATGCTCATCCTGAAGCATCTGCTCTGCATTTTGGGCATAATACTCGCAAACCCATGCCGACTTCTCCACCTCGGCCATGCTCTCGCCCAGGGGTTTCCCCATTTCCTGCGAAATGATGGTGGCGTATTTTTCCTTGTTGCTGCGCAAGACTCCGGCTGCTTTCATCATCAAGGCTGAGCGGTGTTCAAAAAGAGTTTTTTTCCATTGTAACCACTCTTGATGTACCAATTCTATGGTTTGTTCAACTTGGCTGAAATCCCATTCCGCGTACTCGCGAATGAGCTTATTGGTGGCTGGATTGATACTTTTCATGGTCAGAATTTTTTTTCGTTTTCTTATATTTGGTTTTGGACTCCGGTGAGCCCACTTACTGATGAAACAAATTTCGATAAAATTTTTGCATGTTTTCAGTTTCCTTCCAAATTGTAAATATGACATCCCATTCAAAGATTTTAGGTGTTTTACTCAACCCCTTTTTTTATGATTTTTTGTTTCTATCTGAATAAAATAATATACCTTCGCTACTTTATAAAATTTTTTTGTCAAAATCACATTTAATGAATAACATCTTACTCGAAAAACATGTAAATACTAATGGTTCATCCAATATTGAACTTAAGAAAATCTTTCAAAAAAATCAGATTATTGAGTATTTATATCGCATAGGTCCTACTTCGAATCCCGAAATTGCCCGATACACCAAAATGAGCTCTCCCACCATCACCAAACTCCTTCAGGAATTGATTGATTTGGATATTGTTATGGACATGGGAATCGGCGAATCCATTGGCGGACGCAAACCCAATCTGTTTGGCATCAATCCAAATGCCCGCTATGTGATTGGCATCGACATCGATTGCCGCATGGTGAAACTGGGGATTTTTAATTTGGCCAACGATGCGGTTTCGGAAATCATTACCTATTTCGGAAATGTGAAGAACAAAAACGAAATGTTCATCGAGTTGTTCAGCCAACTCGACAAACTTTTAGCCACCGCCAACCTCGATCCGGAAAAATTTTTGGGAATCGGCGTTTCCATCCCCGGCCTTATCAATTCCAAAACAGGCCAGACTTATCTCGATTTAAGAATCGACAACCAAACTTTACCCGAAGTTTTTCAGGAGAAATACCACCTCCCCACCGTTATCGACAGCGATAGCCGTGTAATGGCCATTGGCGAACAGGCTTTTGGTTTTGCCAAAAACAAAAAAGATGTGCTTTGCCTCAATATTTGTGATGGCGTGGGTCTGGGAATGATTCTCAATGGCATTGTGTACCGCGGAAAAAGTGGTTTGGCGGGTGAATTTGGCCATATCAACGTGGTGAAAGACGGAAACCTCTGCACCTGTGGCAAATATGGTTGTTTGGAAACTGTTGCCAGCGGTGGTGCTCTCATTGAACAAGCCCAACAAGGAATTAAAAAAGGTCAGGAGAGTATTATCAAGGAAATGGTGAAAGGAAATCTGGATGATATTCATGTGGCCGACATCATAGAAGCCGTGAATACGGGCGATGTTTTTGCCATCGAAATCATTAACAAACTGGGTCATTTCCTGGGCGAAGCTTTAGCATCGCTGGTGCATATTTTTAACCCCGAAATGATTATTGTGGGTGGGAAAGTGGCATTAGCCGGCGATTACCTCATCAACCCCATTCACAATACGTTGAACAAATACACCATAAGCCATATTAAAAAAGATACCGAGTTGGTTACTTCTTTTCTGCAGGATAAAGTGAAACTGCTGGGCTCTGTGGCCATGGTGATGAATCAGGTTTTTGACGAATCGGTGGAGGAAATGAAATTCCTTTAACGCTTTGTTGCTGAATGATTTTTCGATAAAAAATCGGTAATTCTACTCAAAACACGGTCTTTCAATTGAAAATGGGGCGTATGTCCGCATTGTTCTATGAGCCAGACCTCGGCCCGACACAACTCCCGGAGCTTGTAAACCTGCTCCGGACTTCCATATTCATCATCCATCCCCTGAATGGCCAAAACAGGGCAACGAATTTCCATCAGTTCGCCGAACATATTCCAGCCAAAGAATTTCTCCGAAAGCCAGGTATTGGCCCAATGATAGAAAACCCAATCTGTTTTTGATCCATGAAACCGCTCCAAAGGCAAGCGAAATTTCTGGGGATAAAGCACTTTTATGGCGGCTATTCCCTGCCGGCTGATGTCTTCTATCATCACATGAGCGGCTTCGGTTACCACAGTCATCGCCAAATCCGGAAATTGGGCCACAAACAACAATGCCACCGAGCCTCCATCGCTGTGACCCCACAAATGGCAATTGGTAATCTTGAGTTGTTGAAGCAGTCCGGGCAAAACTATCTGGGCTTCGTGGCGGAGATAGTCGGGCGGATAATCCGATGGAGCGGGCGACGATTTGCCATAGCCTGTCCGGTCGTAAACCAAAATGCTCCAATGCAAGTCGTTGAACAAAATCTGGGGAATATCTTTCCACTGAGCCACGGAGCCCAGCCCTTCGTGAAGCAAAACCAAAACCGGCGCTTCAAATTTCTGCTTGTAAAACTCATAATAAATCAGGCCATTGACCACTTCCACTTGTCCTGTTGACTTCATGCTCAACTGATTAAATCGCGAATAACTATGCTAGAAAGGAAATTTCCAAAAATGGCGGGCATATAACTCACCGTTCCCACCGTAGTTATTTTATTCTGCTCATTTTCAGTGAGTATGATGGCCGAATTGTCGACGAGTTCGGGTGAGAAAACCACCTTTATTCCTTCGAAAACTCCAAGCCGATGAAGCCTTTTGCGAAGGATGCGCGCCAGATTGTCGTTATGCGATTTGGAAATATCGGCAATTTGAACCATCGAGGGATCGGTTTTGCCTCCGGCACCCATGGAGCTGGCCACGCGGTGTCCTTTCTGCAGGCTGTGGTAGAGAAGAAAAATCTTGGGGGCAAGGGTGTCAATGGCATCCACCACATAATCGTAAGGATGGCTCAGAATTTCTATCATGCGCTCGTCGCGGATATACTCGTTGACGACATGAATTTTTAAATCGGGGTTTATATCAAGCAATCGCTGCTGCATCACAAGGGCTTTTTCCATGCCCTCGGTACTCACGAGCGCGGCCAATTGCCGGTTGCGGTTTCCGGGATGCACGCGGTCGCCGTCGACTATGGTCACCTCACCCACTCCCGCCCTCACAATCTGCTCGGCAGCATAGGCACCTACTCCCCCAAGCCCCACAATGAGCACATGACTCTGTTGAAGTCGTTTTAATTTCTCTTCGCCAAAAAGTAGTTTGGTTCGTTCTTGCCAGTTGGACATGGGCTTAAAATTTATGAATTATGGCTTTATAATTTCCGACAAATATACTTTCACAGGGCCCACCTGATGCCCAAACATGCGCAAAACCAGATTCACTTTGTCTAAACGCAAGGTTGTTTTCCCTTGCTCCAGCTCGCGCAGAAAACGCAAGCCAACGCCCGATTTTGCAGCCAATTCTGCCTGAGTTAGCTTCATGGACTTTCGCTTTGCTTTTACAAATTCGCTTATCACGATTTATACCCTTTTGGGTACGAAAATAGCATTTTTCGCAAGATTATACCACATCGGGTATATTTTTAACAAAAAGCCCCATTTTAACCCTGTCGGGTATATTTCTATAAAAACAAATCCTGTTGTCTCGCAAAATGAAAAGATTCTTCGCTAATACTCAGAATAACTCTTTTCGGTACAATAGCGTTAGCATTCATTGTAAAAAGGCAGAGTAGCTTTTTTAAAAAACATCATAAACCATAATTTGCAATATATTTGCATATTTCAAATTATGATGTATATTTGTTGTCTGAAATAATTTAAATTCTAAGACAATGTTAATAGAATTCAATATAGAGAACTTTCTTTCATTTAAGGACTATACAACATTTTCAATGGTGGCTTCAAAGTCTTTTAAAGAGCATAAAGAAAGTCATATGATTAAGGCGGATAGAAGTCTTAACTTGTTAAAATCATCCATTATTTATGGTAATAATGCAAGTGGAAAAAGCAATCTTCTTGAAGCAATGGGGTTTATGAAGCAAATTGTATTAAACTCATTTAGAGATGCTTTAATGGATAATGATGAAAGAAAATTTCCATTAGAGAAATTCGCTTTAAATACTCAAACCGAAAAAGATACAAGTTTCTTTGAAATTTCCTTTTATCAAAATGGAGTAAAATATCGTTATGGTTTTGAAGTTGATTATAATAAAGTAGTAGCAGAGTGGCTTTTTCATACAACAAGCAAAGAAGTTTATTTATTCAAAAGGAATTTGCAAGAAATTGAAATAAATAAATCTTCTTTCAAGGAAGGCTTAGGTAAAGAAGAAGATGTTAAGGAAAATGTTCTTTTTCTTACACTTTTAGCTACTCTAGGGAAGGAAATTTCTACAAATATTGTTGAGTGGTTCAAAAAATTCAATTTTGTTAATGGTATCCATGACCGTGGGCATAAAAGATATACAATTGATAAATTAAAGTCTGATAAGCAATTTTTTAATTGGGTTCTGCATTTTGTAAAGTACCTTGAGATAGCCAATCTATCCACCACCGAAGAAGATGTTAATGAAATTGATTTAGATATTTTAAGAGAAAAGGAAAAGGATGAAGAAATAATAAATCTATTAACTAGTATTCAAAAAATTCAATCAAAACAGCCAAAGAGAGATCAGCTTATAACTTTTCATAGGAAATATGATGAAAATAATGTTTTGGTTGATACCGTTCCTTTTAACTTTGATAAACAAGAATCTGAAGGAACTAAGAAAATTTTATATTTACTTGGACCTTGGTACGACACACTTCAGAATGGCAAGGTGCTGATTATTGACGAACTTGATTCTAGACTGCATAGCCATTTAACATTAAGACTAGTTGATTTCTTTCATCAATTTAACCAAAATAACGCTCAACTTATTTGTGCTGTACATGACATTTCATTGCTCAACAAAGAGACATTTCGACGTGACCAAATTTGGTTTGTAGAAAAAAATCAATTTGGTGCATCTGAAATTTTTTCACTCGGAGATTTTAAAACTGATAAGGTAAGAAATAAGTCTGCTTTTGACCGAAACTATCGTGAAGGTAAATACGGTGCAATTCCATACTTTGATTTTGATGTAAAACTTAATGAAATTTTGTATGGGAAAAGGGAAGCAAAATAAATTCAAGGAAAGGAATGTTGCTTCCTACAAAAGAGAAGCAAAAATTATAGACATAAAGCATGGGCGAAAAGAACCTTTAATTGTGCTTAGTTTCAGAGATTTTGACAGGAATCAAGGTCAAGGATTTGAAGAATGGGAGAAAGACAAGTTATTGGCTTTGGCAATAGAAAAACTAGCAGCGATTTGTCAAAAAACTGTAGGGCAAGCAACAGCAGAGCAAATTATTAAACCTTATACAAAAGTAGGTTTTCCTCCAGATTCAGGTTTTGTACACCCGAGACATGTTTTGCC
>DYSN01000005.1 GCA_020718205.1 Draconibacterium orientale | reverse complement strand
CCATAAAGGACTTTCACCTTCCAGGTAATAGATGTGCACGGCACACCAAAAAAAACCCGCTGTTTTAGCGGGCTTTTAAAGTTATATGAAAAACAAACTATTTGCCTTCCATTTGTTGTTTAAGCTTGTTCAACTCGGAGCTCAGATCGCCCAGGGTGGTTCCTTCGCTTTGGGTTTCATTGGCTTTTCTGGCAGGTTTGAAAGAAGAAGTGATTTCGGCTTTTGGGGCTTGTTTTTCTTCTTTAGCTTTCCAGGCATTCACATGCGAAAGGATAATTTTCTTGTTTTCTTTGGAAAACTCGATAACCATGAAATCGAGAATATCTTCGGCTACCATTTTGGAGCCATCTTCTTTTTTCATGTGACGGTTTGGAACAAATCCTTCAACGCCATAGGGCAACGAAACAACGGCACCTTTATCGTTTACCGACAAAATGGTTCCTTTATGAGAGGTGTTGAGACCAAATACAGTTTCGAATACATCCCATGGATTTTCTTCCAATTGTTTGTGACCCAGCGACAATCTTCTGTTTTCTTCGTCAACTTCCAAAACCAGAACATCTAACACATCGCCAATTTTAGTAAACTCGGCAGGATGTTTCACTTTTTTCGACCAGCTGAGGTCAGAAATATGAATTAAACCATCTACACCTTCTTCGAGTTCTACGAAGATACCGAAGTTGGTAAAGTTTCTAACAGTAGCTTTATGTTTCGACTGAATGGGATATTTGCTTGCAATGGCAGCCCATGGATCGGGAATCAGTTGTTTCATTCCCAACGACATTTTGCGCTCATCACGGTCTAAGGTCAGGATAACAGCTTCCACATCGTCACCAACTTTAACAAAGTCGTGGGCAGTGCGTAGATGTTGCGACCAGCTCATTTCCGAAACGTGGATTAAACCTTCAACGCCGGGTTGAATTTCGATAAATGCACCGTAATCAGCAATTACAACAACTTTACCTTTAACGGTATCACCCACTTTAAGATCGCCTTTAAGAGCATCCCATGGATGAGAAGTAAGTTGTTTCAGGCCAAGAGCAATACGTTTTTTGTTTTCATCGAAATCGAGAATTACCACATTGATTTTGGAATCTAATTTAACTATTTCTTCAGGGTGAGTGATACGTCCCCAGCTTAAATCGGTAATGTGGATTAAACCATCTACGCCACCAAGGTCAATGAATACACCGTAAGAGGTGATGTTTTTAACGATTCCTTCGAGAACTTGTCCTTTTTCCAGACGGGCAATGATTTCAGTTTTTTGTGCTTCGAGTTCATCTTCAATCAGAGCTTTATGAGAAACAACTACGTTTTTAAACTCATGGTTGATTTTAACGATTTTGAATTCCATATTCTTACCTACAAAGATATCGTAGTCGCGGATAGGTTTCACATCGATTTGTGAACCGGGGAGGAACGATTCAATTCCGAATACATCGACAATTAAACCGCCTTTGGTACGGCTTTTTACAAAACCTGTAATCACTTCGTCTTTATCGAACGCAGCATTTACGCGATCCCAGCTTTGTAATGTACGTGCCTTTTTATGAGACAGTTGAAGCTGGCCTTTCAGGTTTTCCTGATTTTCTACATACACTTCAATTTTATCACCAATTTTCAATTTGGTATTGTATCTCAACTCAGAGGCTGCAATTAAACCATCGGATTTATAACCGATATTTACTACGATCTCGCGGGAATTAATCGCAACAACAGTACCTTCAATTACTTCGTGCTCCGAAATAGATTTCAAAGTCTGACCGTAGGCACTTTCTAAACTCTCGCGATCGTTTACAGAATAAACTTCCCGCTTTTTTCCAATGGCATCCCAATTGAAATCGGGGTCTTCCTGAAAAGGGACAAAGGGTTTTTTTAATTCCTTTTTTACGAGAAAAGGTAACTCGTCAATAGTATCGTCTACTATTTCATCTTCTTCTGTTTCAAAAGTTTCTTCAACTGTTTCAACAGCATCTTCAACTGTTTCAACAGCATCTTCAACTGTTTCAACAGTTTCAGCAACTAATTCGTTTGCTTCTTCAGCATTTTTGATTTCTTCGCTCATAGAGAACTTAATTGTACTAAGACAATAAATATATGGATTTAAAAATTTTGACCCCACTCTTTCAAAACTTTATAATCCGGTTAATACTCAATTATTTACCTGTTTTTGAATGGGGTTGCAAAAATATAACATATTCAGCTATTTAGCAAAAAGCTGATAAAAAATAAAACAATCGTCGAATGCAAGTTAAGTTGCTGATTATGTGACTACAAAATATCGGCAACCGTAAATGTTGAACCCCCAATAAAAATAAAATCGTTCATTTTGGCCGATTTTTGAGCAGCAGCCAACGCATCGGGCACATTTGGATAGAAATTGCCTGTAAGGCCAAAGCTTTTTGCCTCCTGGGCCAAAGCAACGGCATCTAAAGCACGGGGAATGGATGCCTGACAAAAATAGTAAACTGCATATTTAGGAAAAAGCGGCAATATTTTACTCAAATCCTTATCCCCAACCACCCCAACAACCATATGAAGTGTATGGAAGGTTTCTGACCTCAGTTGGTTCATTACCCATCGGAGTCCATCTTCATTGTGACCCGTATCACATACCGTCCTGGGTTGCTCGTTTAGTATTTGCCATCGTCCGGAAAGGGAAGTATTTTTTATCACATTCTCAAAAGCCGACTTCAGTTGAGTCGATTCCAGGCCAAGAAGCTGACAAGCCGAGAATGCTGTGAGAACATTATGAATCTGATAATGTCCGCCCAACGGAAGGTCGATATTTTCAATCACAGGAGTTTGCCCCTTGAAAAGGCTATAAAGTGAATCTTTTCTTTCTATTCGAAACAAATCGGAAGCAAAATAGATGGGCGCTTTTTGATGGTGGGCGGCATTTATAAATACCTCTTCTACCTTGTTTTGCTTTTCCCCTATCAGAACAGGAATGCCGGGTTTGATGATTCCGGCTTTTTCGCCCGCTATCAGCTCTACGCTTTCGCCCAGAAATTGGGTATGATCCAATCCAATATTGGTAATCACAGATAATTCGGGGGTGATAACATTGGTGCTATCGAGTCGGCCGCCCATGCCGGTTTCTATAATCGCAATATCAACTTTCGTTTGCGCAAAATAGTCGAAAGCCATCCCCACCGTCATCTCGAAGAAACTGGGTTGAATGGTCTCAAAGTGATTTTTGTATTTTGTCACAAAGTCCACAACTTCCTTCTCAGGAATCATTTGCCCGTTAATTTTTATCCGCTCCCTAAAATCTTTTAAGTGGGGCGAAGTGTACAATCCGGTTTTAAATCCGGCTTCCTGATAAGCTGAAGCAATGAGATGCGAGATGGAGCCTTTTCCATTGGTACCTGCCACATGAACCGATTTAAACTGATTCTGGGGTTGCCCCAACAAATCCATAATGGCATGGGTATTATCCAGATTATCTTTGTAGGCAGCCTTCCCAATCCGCTGAAATACCGGAAGTTGAGAAAACATCCATTCGATACTTTCCTGATATGTCATCTAATAAATGGTTTTAATGGCCTGACCCAGATGGTTTATAATATCGGTGGCCGTGAGACTTTCGAAGCCACAGGTTTCTGCCGACAAATCGCCTGCAAGACCATGGAGCCAAACCCCGGCAAGTGCTGCCTGCGCCGGACTGTAATTTTGAGCAACCAGCGAAGCAATGATGCCCGTGAGCACATCGCCAGAACCAGCTGTGGCCATCCCTGGATTTCCAGTGGTGTTAAAAAAAACTTGCTGTGCGGGTGTAACTACCCAGGTATGAGCACCTTTGACCACCAAAATCACCTGAAACTTTTCGGCAAACGCTTTGGATTTATTAAGCCTGTCGAAGGAATTCTCCGATTTCCCAACCAATCGCTCAAACTCACCAGGATGCGGAGTAAGAATGCTCTGAACCGGTATAAATGGAATCCAGGTGGGATTTATGGCAAGGATATTTAGAGCATCGGCATCTATCACTAAAGGCTTTCCTGCATCCTGAAGCAAAAATTTCAGTGCCTTCTGGGTTTCTTTGGCTTGCCCCAATCCTGGACCCACGGCAATGGAATCAAATCGTTGAAGCGGCGGGACTTTAGAAAAAAAAACTTCGCTCTCATCGGGACTCGACATTACTTCGGGAACAAACGCATTCAGAGCCATCCCCCGATTTTTCGGATGATGTAAAGTCACCAATCCTGCCCCCGATTTAAGGCAGCTCTTTGCCGCCAGGAGTCCTGCACCCATTTTTGTGGAATCACCCGCAACAATCAGCGAGTGCCCAAAGACTCCCTTATGACCAAATCGGCTTCGCTTTTGCCAAAAACTTTTTATTAAGGTTGAATCTATTGTAAAATAATTGGTTGGTTCATTCTCAATAAATTCCTGCGACAATCCAATGTCAAGTATATGCCAATCGCCCACAAAAAACTCATTTTCGGGCATGAGAAAGGCGGGTTTGATAAATTGAAAGCTTAGCGTATAATCCGCAAAAACCACAGTATCTTCGGGGTTCGACAAGGGTTTATCAGCAAATAGCCCGGTTGGAATATCAATGGCCACCTTAGTTTGGGGCTGCTCATTCATCCATTGAACTACCTCACGTGCCAAACCTTGCAGCGGCTTTGATAATCCACTTCCAAAAATAGCGTCGATGATGATACAATCGGCTTCCGGCACAGGCCATTGCAAAGGCTTTTCCTCCCAAAATACAATGGATGTCAAAGGCTGTAACCGCTCCAGGTTGATGGAAAAATCATCGGAAAACCGGCCTGTTTGAAGTACAAACACCCGCACCAAAAACCCCGAATTTATGAGTAATCGTGCTATGGCAAGGCCATCGCCACCATTATTGCCCGGCCCGGCAAAAATGGCAAAACACTGCTGTTTCCTGGCTCTCGATTTTAGCCAAAGTACACATTCTGTGGCTGCCCGCTCCATCAATGCGCTGGACGAGACCGGAGTTGATTCAATGGTAAAGGCATCGGCTTTTCGAATTTGTTCAATTGAGAAAATTTTGCTCATGGGTTAGTCAATTAAAGTGGCTTTGGCTAAATAATCGTAATGCCCTCCCTGCATAATCAACTCGGCCTTAAACCCATTTTGCTGCGCCAAATCCTGAAAATTATCGAAATCAATAAAAATCCAGGGGAAAGTCTTTGATTTTTTACCCTGAAACTCCACCTGAAACTCCACTTCGCCATAGTATTTGTCATCCAATTCTATCAAAAAGCTACCGTCTTCTTCTTCAAATAAATAAATGATATCTGATGAATCGAAGATGATTTGACCTCCCGGATTGAGTAATTGACGGCACTTTTTAAAAAAGTAGTTGAAATTTCTGAATTTCTCAACCAATCCAATTCCATTCATTAGAAAGAGCAAGGTGTCGAATCTCTCGTGTGTGAGTTTAAAGAAATTTGTACAGCGCACATTCTTTACACCACGACCTTGCATTATACAATTACAAAGATGACTAATTTCCAATGCCATAACATCAAAACCTAACTTTTGAAGTGCCAGACTGTGAATGCCTGTACCTGCTCCCACATCTAAAACTCGGCCATAAACCAACTTCAAGGCTTCTTTCTCGAGAATTGGCATTGACCGCAAATCACGAAAAAAGTAGGATAGAGTATAAACTTCATCTTCACTTTTGTTGGTTCTAACTGTTAAGGTTTCCTCCGTCTCATTCAAATAATAATGCATAAGCGCCTGACCCAAAATATCATCTTTTGGCAATATGCCGGTTGGTTTTTTCATATTTGTTTATTTTTTAAGTCCTGACAACCCATATGACAAAATGAGCATAAACAGGCATTAGTGTTTCTTTTTTTCCGTTTCTGTGCAGCAAATTTAAACGAAAAAGTCCCTCAAAAGAGGGACTTTGGAGTATTTTCGGATATTATAGGTCATCAAAAACCAATGATACGCTCCAGCTTGAGTAAGAGCAATTCCTTATCTACAGGTTTTTTAATATAATCGGCAGCTCCCATTTTAAGGCTTCTCAGCTCAAGCGATTCATCTTTGAGGCCGGTGAGAAAGATTACCGGAATTTTAATCTCCTTCGATTTCATGTATTCGAGAAGTTGAAAGCCATCAAAATTGGGCATATTGATATCTGACAGCACCACATCGAACGAGCCTTTGGCAATTTCCATGAGCGCACTCACGCCATCAGTAGCAACACTTACCTTTATATTTTTTGATTTAAGAATTTCTGTAACAATGAGTTGATTAATTCTATCATCCTCCACCAGAAGAACATGGGCGGTTTTTTGGGTTAAGTCAACGCCATCTTCCGGTATCATCTTTTGCCACAACTCGTTGAGATAAATATAGGCAAAGGTGGAGGCTGTGTCGGAAATGGCATAGGGAATGATAAGTTTATCTTCGTGTTTCAAAGCGCCGCAGCTATACACCACATTGGGCACATATCCTTCCCGTTCTTCGAAATTTGGCACCAGCAAGGGTTCTTCGAGCCGGGCAATTATTTTAGAAGGATCATCGAGGTCGAGAAGTATGGCGCCCAGGCTATATTGACGCATGGTTCCAACTCCGTGTGTAATCAGTAGCCATCCCTTTTCGGTTTCTATGGGGCTTCCGCTGTTTCCAATCTGAACACATTCCCAGGCAAATTTGGGTTCCTGTAGCAATTGCGCCTGATTCCAGACATTCACTTTATCGGAAAACATGATATAATTATTGATGCCATCGATGCGGCCTACCATTACATATTTACCTTTTATCTTCCTGGGAAATAAAGCCATGCCTTTGTTATGCGATTTCTTACCATGAAGTGGCATTACCTTGAAATGATAAAAATCGGTGGTTTCTATTAGTTTGGGCAATATATCGTGGCCATTGTAGGCTGTGTACGTACCATAATAAACCACCTGTCCGGCGTTATCGGTAAATTTCACAAATCTGGCATCTTCCAGTCCGTTGCTTTCGCTTGGACTTATGGGGAACATAACCCTGTCGGAGATGGATGTATCCAAGGAGAATTTCATTTCATAATCTACTTCGGCAAAGGCAAAAATTCTTTTTAGCAGGTCGACTTTTTCTTCATCCTGATGGTTTTGAGATATGGCGTTTTTGACGATTTGGTCAAAATGGTTGAAATCGAATTCCTGAGGAAGATTATCGAGAAATGCAATCAGAAACTCCGAAGATTCAAATTCGTTCGATGCTTTGTCAATCATTTCCGATTTGGTATAGACTTTTGGAATCACTTCTTCGGCTTCATCCACCAATCTGTTCGACTCCAGAAACTCGAGGGTGCCATCTTTTTTCAGAATCCCCCCCCTAAAAACGATGCTACTGATATGTCCTTCGCCAGTGGCTCTGAAGCTCACAATCACCCTTTTTTGACCATAAAGCAAATTGGTCTGATCCGGGTCTTCAACAATGCTGGGGTTGAAAAATGCAGCCGATTCAATAGAATATTCGTTGGTAAAAAAGGCACCTATCAAAAGCTGTTTAAACTCCGGAATATCTGCTACCTGAAATCCCATGTGGTTTACAATGTGCAAAACCCGCCGGAAATGCCGGGCATAGATTTTTGATATATTCCTATGCCTATCCGAAAAATTTCTAAGAGCCTGATTTAGAGTCAATCTGGCATCTTCATCGTTGATTTCAATAACCTTTTTAATTATTTTTCTTACCCGTTCTTCGGGGCCTGGAAAAAAGAAACGAGCTATTACCCTTTTTGGATCCGGATAAAATCTGGTGGACAGTCGATGTACATTGATACTCATATTCGTGATTTTTAGTTTGATACTGAATTGATGTCAGCCACTCAAATATAAGACATATTTTCTGAATACAAACCCTCGATTTTGCAAAAATTATAATTGCTTTCAGAATTTGATTTAGTTGTAAAGTTTTTCCCAGGCTTTATAGTCTTTTTCGCTACCGAGATACAGTTCCATAAAGGCATTTAACCAGTGTTGATTGAATTTTCGACCTTTTCCCTGGGCACGACTGGGCTCGGATAGCAGCACTTCTCCGGTTCCAATATTGAAAAATGTGATCCAAACCGAAACATATTCTTCCCGGGCATTCAGGTTTTCAACGATATAGACCAGGCCAATTCCAGCTTTTTTCGAATTGGCATATTTACTTACAAATTCAGGTATCATCGATTTCTTAAAAACCTGAGGTTTATCGATAATTAATTCGTCGGGATTCATCTGTCGGTTAAACGAATAGACCAAAGTGTCATATTCAACCTTCTTTTTATGGTATGGAGCACCAATTTCCACCCGCTTCTTTCCTACCATAAATGCATTGTTCCATTCTGTAAAGTGTTGTTTTACAAGTTCATTTCCATCCGGAAATTCTCCTATACCGGTACATTTGGTCATCGAAAAATCGAGCCCATAGAAGGTGATAGCCTTGTATTCGAAAATATCGGAAACCGATTGCCCAAAAGAAGAAATCGAAGCAATCAAAAACAGGGTTATTAAATAAATTCTCATAGTTAAATCTTTTGGGGCAAATTAAGCAAAAACATAGAATAGTTGCATCGCCTTAACAATCATTTATTCAAAATATAAGAAGCCGAATGCGTAATAAATTACCTAACTCGTTGTTTACCTGCTTCTACGCTCATACAATAGTTTCGAATCTTTAATAATTTGACGAATAGCCCCTGCATAGTAATTTCGAATACTAAAACCCATCATATTTTCGCGGGCTTTCTCAACCAGTAAAATTTCTTTGGTATCGATATTGAAAAATACAATCTGAATGGTCATGACACCGGTAAAATGGTTTATTTCATCTACCACATAGAGCAAGCCAAGCCCATGATGAATGCTGTCGTTATAATTATTGACCACCGTTTGTATTTCATCATTGGTTAAACTTTGCATAACATGATCCACATAACGGTCATAAACATTGAAAGCCCTGTTTTGATTGTCGGCCAAATTGAAATTGTATTCCACATTTTTTTTATGGTAGCTGGTGGCCACATCGTAGCGGCTGCGCTCCATAATCATCAAATCGTTGAGGGCGGGCATGTATTTATCCTGCATTTCGATGGGCGATGTGAGTCCTGAACCGCCAACAAACCGACTAGCCGAAAAATCGAGCCCATAAAAAATCATATCCTTTGAATTAAATACATCCACATTTTGGCTCAAAATTGCAGAACTGAGCAAAGAAGCCAACACTAAAAAGAAAAAATGTTTTTTCATTTATAAAAAAATTTAAATAAATAATCATCCTAATATTCTGTTATTCTGACGTTTACAATTCACCAAACAGAATTACAGAAGCCCTATAAAGTTAAAACTATCTTATTGAACTCTTGGTAGAAATACAATCATTTTTATTTTTGGTTGCAAAAAGCCCATAAGATTGTGGTAATAAATGATGCTCATCAATAGATTTCACAGAATTGAATCTTTGTAAAACAGATTACAGCGATTGAAAATCAACCTATTATGCCGCTTGAGTATCTTCCATTCAGGTGATAAAAAATTTATACTTTTGCACCCTTAAAATTGAGAAATATGGACATTCCTTCAAGATATCAGCCGCAAGATGTTGAAAATAAGTGGTATCAGTGGTGGTTAGATAAAAAATACTTTCACTCCGTGCCCGACGAGCGCGAACCATACACCATAGTGATTCCGCCGCCAAATGTTACGGGAGTCCTCCATATGGGGCATATGTTGAACAATACCATTCAGGATGTTTTAATTCGCAGGGCTCGTATGCAGGGAAAAAATGCCTGCTGGGTTCCGGGAACCGACCATGCCAGTATTGCAACCGAAGCCAAAGTGGTGAACCGATTGAAAGAAAAGGGCATTGAAAAAAATAATCTTACCCGCGACGAATTCCTGAGCCATGCCTGGGAATGGAAAGAAAAACATGGCGGAATCATTCTCGAACAACTAAAAAAATTAGGCGCCAGCTGCGATTGGGATCGTACCAAATTTACTATGGACGATGATTTATACGAATCGGTAATCGACGTATTTATCGATTTATATAACAAGGGGCTGATTTACAGGGGAGTTAGGATGGTTAACTGGGATCCGTCTGCCCTCACTGCCCTCAGCGACGAGGAAGTAATCTATAAAGAAGTTCAATCGAAATTATACTATATCCGCTATCGGGTGGAAGGAACCAACGACGATTGGGTAACCATTGCCACCACCCGACCGGAAACCATTCTGGGCGATACCGCTGTTTGTATTCATCCGTCGGACGAGCGCTTTGCCTATTTGAAAGGCAAACGGGTTTTTGTTCCATTAGTCAACAGAAGCATCCCCATTATTGAAGATGAATATGTGGATATGGAATTTGGTACCGGATGTCTCAAAATTACACCTGCCCACGATATCAACGACTATAATATTGGTATTAAACACAAACTCGATACTATCAATATTTTTAACGACAACGGAACCCTGAACGAGTCCGCCGAAATTTATGTGGGACAAGACCGCTTTGAAGTAAGGAAGAAAATTAGTGCCGAGCTCAGCGAAAAAGGCTTTATGGTAAAAGAAGAAAACTACCTGAATAAAGTAGGCTTTTCCGAAAGAACCGATGCCGTAATTGAGCCCAAACTCTCGCTGCAATGGTTTATGAGCATGAAAGAAATGGCCAAACCTGCGCTGGAATTGGTGATGGACGACACCATAAAATTCTACCCCCCCAACATTAAAAATACCTACAGGCATTGGATGGAAAACGTGAAAGACTGGAACATTTCGCGCCAACTTTGGTGGGGACAGCGAATTCCGGTTTATTATCTGCCCAACAAGGAAATGGTGGTTGCTAAAACAGCGGAAGAAGCTTTTGTAATGGCTCTGGCAAAATACCCCGAGTTGTCGGGCATGAAACTGGACGATATGCAGCAGGATCCCGATGTTTTAGACACCTGGTTCAGCAGTTGGCTTTGGCCTGTTTCGGTGTTCGATGGAATAAGAAACCCCGGCAATCCAGAAATAAACTATTATTACCCAACCAACGATTTGGTTACAGCCCCCGAAATTTTATTCTTTTGGGTTGCCCGAATGATTATGAGTGGTTTGGAGTATAGAAGTGAAATACCATTTAAAAACGTGTATTTCACTGGTATTGTAAGAGATAAACTGGGGAGAAAAATGTCGAAGTCGCTGGGCAATAGCCCCGATCCTATTTTATTGATGGAACAATATGGAGCCGATGGCGTGAGAATGGGCATGCTGTTAACATCTCCGGCTGGCAACGATTTGCCCTTCGACGAGAGTTTGTGCGAACAAGGAAGAAATTTCAGCAATAAAATCTGGAATGCACTCCGATTGGTCAAAGGATGGGAAATTGCAGAATCCGAACAGCCCGAGGCATCCAAAGCCGGCATCCAATGGTTCCGCGCCCGATTTAACCAAAGCCTCGGCCAGATTGACGAGCATTATAACAAATATCGCCTTTCCGATGCGCTCATGTCGGTCTACAAGCTTATCTGGGACGATTTTTGTTCAGCCTATCTCGAAATCATCAAACCCCCCTATCAACAAGCCATTGATAGCAAATCCTATGTAGAAACCGTGGTTCTCTTCGAAGATTTAATGAAGGTTCTGCATCCGTTCATGCCTTTCCTCACCGAAGAAATATATCATTTGCTACAGGATAGAACCACCGGCGACGACATCATCATCAGCTCAATGCCTGAAGCACAATCATTCGATTCTAAAATTCTAACCAACTACGAAGAAGCTGCTGAAATAGTAAATCAAATCAGAAAAATCAGAAACGAAAAATCCATCCCCCAAAAGATTGCCGTTGAATTGCTGTATACTCAGAGCGATATTAAAGAACGGGGATTTAGTTCAGTCATTTTAAAATTGGGCAATATTTCGCGATTCGAAAAAGTAGACGAGAAACCGGCCGCTTCGGTCGGCTTTATGACCGGAGCTTCGGAATACTATATTCCCCTGTCGCAAAATGTTGATTTGGAAGCTGAAATAGAAAAACTACAACAGGATCTCCATTATTATCAGGGTTTTCTGGTTTCGGTGGAAAAGAAACTGGGCAATGAGAAATTTGTATCAAGCGCACCAGCTCAGGTGGTTGAAATGGAGCGCAAGAAACAAGCCGATGCCCGGCAGAAAATTGAAAAGATAACCGAGCTTCTTGCGGAATTTACAAAGAATTAATTTTTTAAAATATTGATAATAAATATTTTACATGAACAATCGCAACAGAATTAATCGTTTCTTAGTTGATATGTTGTTTTTATTCTAAAGTAGAATTAATCTTGAATTAACATTTAAAAAATGATAAAAGCCCAATTTTGCTTGCTCAAATCGAATCATTCAAAGTTTTCAATACTTATGAACATTTAAATATTGTTAAAAATAATTTCTAATTTTACCCCAAATTTCTAAAATCAAAAGTTTATGAGAAAAATGTTACAAAAATTTACCTTGATTGCAGTAATGGCACTGTTTACAGGCAGCCTGTTTGCACAAGGTATCGTAACCGGAAAAATCAAAGATGATATGACCGGCGAACCATTAATTGGAGCTACAGTAGTTATAGATGGAACCACTACTGGTGCAACTACTGACCTTGATGGTGTTTTTAAATTAGATGTTCCCAATGGAACACAAAAATTAAAAATCAGCTATGTGGGTTTCGAAAACATAGTGGTTGACGTGAATGTGAACAATGGTGAGACTACCAATCTTGGTAAAGTAATTTTAAAAGCCAAAGCCATTGGTTTAGAAGGTTTATCAATCATTGCCGACCGCGCCAAAGAGAGAGAAACTCCTGTGGCTATTTCTAACGTAGGAAAAAAGGAACTTGAAGAAAATCTTGGTTCACGCGACCTTCCTATGGTTATGAACAATACTCCTTCTGTTTATGCTACACCTCAAGGGGGTGGTGCCGGCGATGCACGTATCAACATAAGGGGTTTTAACCAAAACAACGTGGCCATTATGATTAATGGTGTTCCTATTAACGATATGGAAAATGGCTGGGTTTACTGGTCAAACTGGGACGGTCTTGGCGATGCTGCTTCTTCAATTCAAGCTCAAAGAGGTATGAGCTCCATCAATTTGGCCACTCCTTCTGTTGGAGGTACTTTAAACGTGTTGACCGACCCTGCTGGTCAAAAAATGGGCGGAATGGCCAAATTTGAAGTAGGTTCAGGCCAATTCTTTAAAACAACATTAAGTGGTAATACTGGTATGATAAACAACAAATTTGCTGTTAGTGCCACAATGGTTAAAAAATGGGGAAATGGTGTTGTGGATAAAACCTGGACTGATGCTTATGCATATTATTTAGGTGCAGCTTATAATGTAAATGAAAATCACCGCTTAGAGCTTTATGTTGTTGGTGCTACTCAACGTCACGGACAAAATCTCTATAAACAAAACGTAGCTGCTTACGATAGTGCCTATGCTAAAGAATTGGGCGTTGTTGAGGAAGCCATTACCAAATTTCATCAATCTGATCGTGGAAGATTCTATAACGAAAACTGGAATAAAGTTAGCACTTCGTATCAGGCAGACCAAGCCTGGAATGGCAAAACTGGCCGTACTCGTTATGCTGATGACTATATCAACGAAAGAGAAAACTATTTCCACAAGCCTTTGGCTAACCTAAACTGGTATGCTCAATGGACTAAAAAACTAACCCATTTCACCACATTCTATTATTCTGGTGGTAAAGGTGGAGGTACAGGAACTTATGGTAAAATGGTTTACGACCGAACTTCGCAGCCTTCTCAAATTGTAGATTGGGACAAAACCATTGCTCAAAACCAAGATCCTACTTCTAGCAAACGAGGGGTATTAAGAAACTCAGTAAACAACCAATGGACTATAGGAGCTATCTCTAAAGTAAAACTCGATATCACTGAAAATTTCAGAATGCAAGCCGGTATCGACTGGAGAACTGCCAAAATTGACCATTATTATGAAATTCGCGATCTATTGGGTCTAACTAGTTTTACTTTCAGTGGAAACGAATTTGATACAGAGGCTCAACATCAAAAAGGCATCGGCGATAAAGTGAACTACTTCAATACCAACACTGTTGATTGGATTGGTGGATTTTTGCAAGGCGAATATGTAACTGAGAAATTTACTGCATACGGTACTGCCGGATATTCTACAATTAAATATCATTTTACTGATCATTTCCACACTGCAGCTAAAAAGCAAGATGGAGTTGATGCATTAGGAAACCCAATCATGGTACCGGATGTAAATAGTGGTGAATTAAAATCCAACACCGATTGGATTGGTGGTTATCAATTAAAAGGTGGTGCCAATTTTAACCTTACCGAAGCTTTATCTGTGTATGCCAATTTTGGCTTGATTTCCAAAGTGCCTATTTTTGACGCAGTAATCGACGATGGTGACGGTACCGTTGCAATTGATCCTAAAAATGAAAAATTCACCGCATTTGAAGCTGGTGCATTATATAGCACTATCAACGACAAATTCAAAGTGGCTTTGAACTACTATTACACCAACTGGTCAGACAGAACCTTCACCACATCTATTCAAACTACCCCTGATGTCTATGGTATCGCTTTCATTAAAGGTGTTAACCAACTTCACACAGGTTTGGAATTGGAATTCAATTTCCGCCCAATTACTTATGTTGGTATTGGTGGTGCTGCATCCTTTGCAAAATGGAAATATTTGAACGATGTATCTGCTCAGGTTAAAACCTATGACAGTGGTGTTCAAACCAACGATACCATTAATTTATATATTGCTGACCTTTATGTTGGTGATGCTCCCCAAATTCAATTTACCGGATGGTTGGATATTTTCCCTGTTAAAGGCTTAAAACTCCAGTTGATTATGCGTCACAACTCTAATCACTATGCTCAATTTAACCCAACTTCGAGAACAGATGAAACTGACAAAGCTCAGGTTTGGGAAACTCCATCCTACTCAGTTTTCGATGCTCACGCCAACTACCAACTTCCTTTGAAAGGCAAATTAGGAATCAATGTATTTGTTCATGTTTTCAACATTTTCGATACTTTCTATATTCAAGATGCTGTTGATAATAGCCGATATAATGGATATTATGGTGATAATAATAAATATAGTCACACTGTTAACTCCGCTGAGGTATTCCTTGGTCTTCCTTTTAATTTTAATCTTGGTGTTAAAGTTACTATTTAATTTTTAGCAATTATATAATACCAAAAGCCCCGAAAACATCGGGGCTTTTTTTTAGTTTTGCCCAAAATCAAATAATCCATGAAAAATCTGTACTTCCTGTTTATTGCCCTGCTTCCGGGTTTTTCTTCCTGTCAAAATATTGCTCCTAAAAACGAAAAACCCTATCTGATTATTCTTAGCATGGATGGATTCCGGTGGGATTATCCCGATTCTGTGCTTACGCCCAACCTGCTGTCGATAGGTGAAATGGGAGTTAGAGCCGAGTCGATGCAGGTTTCATTCCCCAGTAAAACTTTCCCAAACCATTATACCCTGGTTACAGGCTTAGTACCCGACCATCATGGAATTGTTAACAATTCATTCTATGCCACCGAGTTCAACGAATTTTATTCCATTGGCAACAGAAAGTCTGTGCAAGATGGCAAATTCTATGGAGGCGAACCTATCTGGAACACAGCTGAAAAACAAGGGGTTAAGGCTGCAAGCTATTTTTGGGTAGGCTCAGAAGCCGATATTCAGGGTATGCATCCCTCCTACTGGAAAGTTTACGACCACCACATGAATTTCTATAGCAGAGTAGATTCGGTTATGGCCTGGCTTAGCTTGCCCGACGAAAAACGCCCACACCTGATTCTGTGGTACGTGCCCGAACCCGATGAAGCCGGACATGATTTTGGCCCTCACACTCCAAAAACCGATTCAATGATTCAAAGCCTCGACCACCTTTTGGGGTATTTTATGGAAAAACTTTCAACTCATCCGCTTTCATCGAAGGTCAATGTGATTGTTACATCGGATCACGGCATGGGCGGCATTAGTCCCGACAATACCATAGTACTCGAAAACTATTTAGACACTTCGTGGATTAAATACTTAGAAGGAGGCGACCCCATTTACAACATTCAAAGCACCGATGGTTTCTCCGATTCGGTATATCTGGCTTTGAGTCAAATCAAGGATATGAAAATATTTAGAAACACTAAAATGCCATCCCACCTAAATTATGGAACCAACCCGCGGTGCCTTGAGTTTACCATAGTTGCCGATAGCGGATTTAGCATTCTATCAGAACACAAACCCAACCAAACCTATAGCCTGGGAACTCATGGCTATGATATTACGAATAAAGATATGAACGCCATATTTTTTGCTTGGGGACCCGCATTTCAATCGAACTATAACCAGGTCGAATTTAAAAATGTGGATGTATATCCGTTGATGTGCAAAGTTTTAAACTTAGTTCCCGCTGTAAACGATGGCCAGATGGAACGGGTTCAAGGAATGCTAAAATAGCTCTACCGCATCAATTGATAATTATAGTCTTTCTGTATAATTATTTTCCAGTCGGTATTTTCATAACCACCTTCAGGTAATTTTTTAAAATACATCTGGTTTTCAAGAAGTTCAGGATTAATAAATTCCACACATCTGGCAAAATTATTACCATAGTTGGCCAAGGCATAAATAAAGAATTTAGTGACATCGTAGCCCAGGAAAGCATATTTTGATGACTCAGGCTCTTTGCCAAATTCACTACGGAACTTAAGAACAAAATTCTTTACTATGGGCTTTTTATAATCCACAAACCCGTTGGTTACCACCTGAAATTGAAGTGGTTGTGTATAAGTTACATCAAGCCCGTTAAATTCTTTCCAGTTAGGCAGACCTATTACAGTGTATGAGAAACGGTCTTTATAAAAATTCATTTTAGTAAACAACTCAATACCAAATACTTCTTCGGTTCCAAAAGCTATCATCAGATTATTTCGCAAACCGGAGGATGCACCCAGAAGACCTGCCGTAGTATCGGCATTGTAAGTAATCTGCCTGATGGGGTTCTTAATGGTGACAGAACCATTGGGATTGGATAAAAGATATTGATAATCTACTCCTGTTGCCAACCGCTTTAAATCCTTATTAACCAAAGATATAATGGTAGGTTCTGAGCTCAGCGGGCTGTTAATCATCTGCTGGATGGACTCGGAAAGATCCGAGTTTTTCAAGGTGATTTCGGAAGGTAATCTTTGCTCAAGTTTCTCGATAAAAGCTTTGAATTCGACAGGAAGCTGATAAGAATTAGCACGCGCAACTATGATATTATAATCGCTGTAGTTTTCCAAAATATGCTGAATCACTTTATCGTAAAGTGCATCTTCATTGGGTTGAACCTTGAAAACATAGGGATTTTCGATGGCTATTTCGCGGCGTTTAGAAACAACATTTACCAGATAAATTTTATTCTCTCGGGCAAAATTGCTGATAATCTCGAAACTCTTGGAATACAATAGACTGATAATCACATGGGCTTCGGAAAGTTCTGGTTTCGATAGGAGCCTGTTTGCATCGGCTTCGGTGGTAACATCGAACACCTGTAATTGAAAATCATAATTCTCCGATTGCAATTCACGGGCTGCCAAAAGGGCTCCTTCATAAAACTCTATGAACTGGAGAGATTTTTGATAAACGTTCAAATTCACAGGAGTTGAATCGGTGGGGTTGAAGGCCAGAGTGCTCTTTAAATGAAAGGGCATTAATAGAACAATTTTCATTTTTTTCATGGACTCCTTTTGCTTGCGGCATCGGGAATGATTGGATGCTGATGCGTTCTCTAAAAGCTCCTCGGTCTTTTCGATGGATTCATCTTTGGCAAATCCGGTTTCCACGTAACCCACAGGTATTTTCACGCTCTCCCCTCTCTTCACCTTCTCACTCACATTCGGATTTGCGTGTTTTAATTCGCTCAAACTCACCTCATATTCATCGGCTATCTTGCTCAGTTTTTCTGTTTTACCCGCCACATTGTGTTCAATAAAACCAGTATTGTTTAGTTTTCGGGGGATTAAAAGTACTTGTCCGGGTTGAATTTGTTTCGCCCCCAGCTCATTGATTTTTTGTATTTCGGAAATATCAACCACATATTGACGGGCAATTCCAAATAAAGTCTCTTTGGTCAAAACCTTGTGTTCGATAAATTCCGGTGTTGATTTCGATTGACTATTATCCTTCGATGCTCCATTTTTTGCAGGAACCAGTAATATTTGATCTGTTTTAAGGGCAGAAGATTCCAGGTGGTTAATTCTCATTAACTCGTCGACTGAAATACCAAAAATTTTCCCAATGGTATAAAGGGTTTCCTTGGGTTTGACCGTATAATTGGTGTAATCTGATTTGGTTTGGCTTGCTTCTTTTGAATCATTGGCCTCAACATGCAGTAGACCTTCGTCGGTGTTCATGTAAAATGAAGGTATTTTAAGATATTGGCCCGGAGAAATTTCTGAATTCTGGATTTCGTTTATTTTTTCAATGTCCTCGGCTTTTACATTATAAATCTTTGCGATGGTGAAAAGTGTTTCCTTCTTTTTAACGATATGATAAATATAATCGTCGGAAGTATCCTGTCTGAAGGGTATTTTTATCTCTCTTCCAACTTTCAAACCATTGGCTACCTCGGGGTTAGCCTTTACTATAATTGCCGAAGCGACTCCATACACTTTTGAGATATTATACAGGGTATTCCCCTTAACTACCTGATGAATATAGAACTTCTGTCCATTCTCTGTAATGGTATTCTTACTCTTTTGAGCCGCAAACTCCTGGCCAAAAGCTATCAGGGACATGCTCATGAACAGAAAGAAAACCGCTATTATTTTATATCTCATATTGAATAGGTTATGCAATGTGGTCTATTTGTATGCTTTAATTTCACCAGATTTAATTTTCCTTAAATACTCTTTTAAATCTTTTTTCAATTCAGGTGCCAAAATTAATAAACCTATGATATTTGGGAAACCCATACTCAAAATCATCATATCGGAGAAATCGGTTACCGCACCTAAAGTAGAAGAAGTGCCTACAACAATAAAAGAAAGAAAGATTAAACGATAAATAGTATCAGAATATTTTCTGCTTCCCAAATATCTCTCACTAAAACCACCAAACAAATAATCGAACCCCTTCAAACCGTAATATGACCAGCTAATCATTGTTGAAAAGGCGAAGAGAAAAATTGCAATCACGAGCAAATAAGGAAACCAGCTAAATACGCTTCCAAAGGCCCGGGAGGTTAGTTCTGTTCCCGTTACTTGGTCTGGATTGGCATACATACCCGTAAATACGATAACGAGTGCTGTCATGGTACAAATCACAACAGTGTCGATGAAAGGTTCCAACAAGGCTACAAGACCTTCGGTAACAGGCTCATTGGTTTTTACTGCGGAGTGGGCAATGGCGGCAGAACCTGCACCAGCTTCGTTTGAAAAGCTTGCTCGTTGAAATCCTACAATTAAAACCCCAACAATTCCGCCCTTAATGGCATCTGGCGCAAAAGCTCCTTCGAAAATTACTCTAAAGGCTTCCCCAATATGAGAGATATGCATAAAAATGATAATCAAAGCTGTTCCAACATAAAGAATAGCCATTATTGGAACCAGTTTATCTGTAACCCTGGCTATTCCTTTAATTCCGCCAATGATTACTATACCGACTAAAAACGCCAAAACCAAACCAAACCAGAAGCCATAGTCAGCAATTGCAGGAAACATGAAGCTTACCTGAGCAAAAGTTTGATTGGCCTGAAACATGTTTCCTCCTCCTAAACTTCCACCTATCACCAGGATTGAAAAAATGACGGATAGGATCGCACCAAACCATTTCATTTTTCTTTTTTTAAGTCCCATATACAAATAGTACATGGGTCCGCCGCTTACTTGTCCCAGGTTATTAATCTTCCGATACTTAACCCCCAGGGTACATTCTGCAAACTTCGCCGACATACCAAGCAATCCGGCCACAATAAGCCAAAACGTTGCTCCTGGCCCACCAATGACAATAGCAATGGCTACTCCGGCAATATTGCCCAAACCAACAGTGCCGGAAAGTGCAGTAGCAAGAGCTTGAAAATGACTCACTTCGCCTTTATCATCAGGATTGTCAAATTTTCCCCTCACAATATCTATGGCGAGTTTAAATCCCCTGATATTGATAAAGCCCAGATAAACTGTAAAAAACACAGCTCCGATAATTAACCAAACCACAATAATGGGTAAATGAGCGGTTACAGGGTTTCCTGCCACATCGAGTACCATATTTCCCATATCATCGTAAACCACAGGATCGTAGATGCCTATCCACGCAAATGGGTCGAAGAACAATACTTTGTTCATTTCGGCTACTATGGGTTCAAAAAAGGCGTTAATCTTTTGGCCTGTAGTTAATTCAGTTGGTTGATTTGTCTCAACATTTTCCTGAGCAATAAGGGTATTGCCAAATAAAAAGATGATGGGAATCAGGAAAAGAATTTTTCGGATAATTTTAGTCATTCGTCTTTTTTTGGGCGCAAAATACAGGAATTTGCGAACTGTTAAAAATCATTTTTTCTTCTACGGCTCCCAGAATAAACGAGGGCTCAAACTCATCATCATCCACTTTTATCATAATTAAATCGGCATTTTGTTCCACAGCAAACTGATTAATCTGTTCCGGGAAATCTTTGCTACGCTGCGCAGTTTGCAAAGTATAAGGAATATGATGGGCCGCAAAAACCGATTCAATCCTGGTTAACAGGCCATCAAGGCCATGTTGAAGTTTATCGTCGGCAGGTTTCATTACAATTAATAAAACCTCAGCTTTAAAAGTATTGGCGATAAAAAGTGTCCAGTCAATTTTAACATTATAATCGGATGATACACTCACGGGGAACACGATTTTACGATACCCCATTCCAAAAGTCCTTTTTTGAATCACGAGTACTGGAACATCCACTTCTCTGATTACTTTCATAGCGTGACTACCCGTGATTACCTGTAAACCTGTCATTCCGTGAGTTCCCAACAGAACCAGATCGGCAAATACCTCTTTCGACACCGATGCAATGGTCTCGTTTAGCTTGCCTTCGCGCTTGAATGCAAGTACCTTAATAGGGTAGCTTTTTTCGAGCTCATCGCGGATATCCATCAAATGGCGGTCGATAAATTGCGAATCCAGATTGTTTCGCCTGAGATAGCTCAGACTTTCGGAATTCATCACATGAAGTATAACCAGGCGTGCTCCAATATTCGAAGCAATTTCCGCTCCGTGATTAATGGCATTATTGCAAACCTTTGAAAAATCGGTTGGAATTAAAATTGTCTTGCTCATTGATTAAGCTGTTTAGAGGTTCCCCACAATAATTCTTGAACTACTCATACTTATGTGCAATAATAGGAATTTTGATTCGGATTCCAAAAGATTTATTATCCCATGATAGTCCGCTTTTTCATGGATTAGTTTGTACTTTTGAAAAAAAAACAATATGTATCCATTTGTATATAAAAATCCTGTAAAAATTATATTTGGCGAGAACAGCATTCGCAAAATCGGCTCCGAGATTCCCGCAACAGCCCGGGTATTAATGCTCTATGGGGGTGGCAGTATCAAAAGCAATGGCATTTACCGGCAGGTGGTTGATGCACTGAGCAAACATAGCTTGTACGAGTTTGGCGGAATAGAAGCCAACCCCGACTACGATACCCTGATGAAAGCGGTTGAGTTGGTGAAGCAGGAAAAAATTGATTTTCTGTTGGCTGTAGGTGGCGGATCGGTGCTGGATGGAACTAAATTTATTGCTGCAGCAAGCACTTTTTCGGGAAATAATCCCTGGGACATTCTTGAAAACAATGCCCCTGTAACAACTGCCATTCCACTGGGATCCATCCTTACTTTGCCCGCTACCGGCAGTGAAATGAACTCCTTTGCAGTAATAAGCCGTCGCTCCATAAAACAAAAACTGGCGTTTGGAAGTCCATTGGTCTACCCTGTTTTTTCTGTTCTCGATCCTATGGTAATGAAAAGCCTTCCGAAAAAGCAAAGAGCCAATGGTGTGGTAGATGCCTATATTCATGTTTTGGAACAATATCTCACCTTTCCAAATCAGGCTGCCATTCAGGATGGTTGGGCCGAAGGAATTCTGCGAACCTTGCACAGTTATGGCCAAAGATATGTTAATGAGCCATTTAACTACGATGTCGCTTCCAATATAATGTGGGCTGCAACCTCTGCTTTAAACGGAATTATAGGTGTTGGGGTGCCACATGATTGGGCAACACATGGCATTGGGCACGAAATCACGGCTCTTTTTGGCCTGGATCATGGCGAAACCCTGGCCATCGTGATGCCCGGAATGATGCGCGTGATGCTTTCTGAAAAGGAAGACAAACTGAAGCAATATGCCCAAAATGTCTTACAAATTCCTGCCCATCAGTTCAATATTGACCTAACCATCGATGGAATGGAAAGTTTTTTTCATGTACTTGGTGTAAAAACCCGACTATCCGACTACCAGATTGGCTCAAATCATATTCCACACATTATCGAAAACCTATCAAAAGGTTCCGATATAAAATTGGGGGAAAAAGGAAAAGTGACCCGGGAAAAAGTTCAAGCCATTCTCGAAGACAGAGTTTAAGAGTGTTTTAGTCATCGCACTATTGTTGTTCAATGCATCTCCTGACCTCCAAACAGTCAGGTGATTCTGCATTTTTTAACTTGGAAATACCACCTATACCAACTATTAGGTATTTTATATATTACACTTCCTCTTATAGCTTGTTAAAAATTACCTTTGCCGGCTATTCAAAAAAATGAAAACCCTAAACAATCTTAAGCTTGGCGAAAGCGCCATAATTACCAAGGTCCGGGGCAGAGGCGCCTTCAGAACCCGTATTATGGAAATGGGATTCGTGGTGGGTAAAAAAGTCACTTCGCTTAAAAAAGCTCCCTTGAGCGATCCCATCGATTATTCCATTATGGGATACGAAGTTTCATTGCGCTATGAGGAAGCGGCCCTCATCGAAATCATGATGGAATACGAACCGGGGCGTATCAAAACCCCTGACTACAATGGACTTCACGAGTTGGAAAGTAATAGACCCAAATCCGTTCGTAAGGATAAAATCATCAATGTGGCTCTGGTGGGTAACCCAAATTGCGGAAAAACGAGCTTGTTTAACTATGCCAGTCATTCCCGCGAACGGGTTGGAAACTACAGTGGCGTTACAGTAGATGCCAAGCATGCCAAATTCTATTTAAACGACTACGAATTCAATATTGTCGACTTACCCGGAACCTATTCCATTACCCATTATACCGCCGAAGAGCTTTATGTGAGGAATTATATTTTCATCGAAATTCCTGATGTGGTAATCAATGTGATTGATTCTTCAAATCTGGAGCGGAATCTATATCTCACCACACAGCTCATCGATATGGATATAAAAGTGGTGATAGCCCTGAATATGTTCGACGAGTTCGAAAAGAAAGGGGATAGATTCGATTATAATACTTTGGGAAAAATGATAGGAATTCCCATGATTCCCACCGTTGGCATTAAAGGCAAAGGAATCAACGAGCTGTTCGAAACGGTTATTGATGTTTTCCACGATCAGAATAAAACACAACGACACATTCACATCAATTATGGAGAAATCCTTGAAAATGCAATCCACAACATTCAAGCCCTTATTAAACATCCCGAAAACCATCGGCTAACCACTTTAATCAGCTCCAGATTTTTGGCAATAAAGCTTCTTGAAAACGATTCTCAATCAACACAACGCATTGATGATCTGTTTAATAAGAATGAAATAATTACTCAGTGTAAAAAAGAACAAAAGACGCTTTTAACCGAATTTCACGAAGAACCCGAAACGCTTGTTACCGATTCCCGATATGCTTTTATTGGCGGTGCATTGCGCGAAACCATGTTTCCGGGACGGAGTAAAAGATGGGAACATGTGGATATCATCGACACTTTTCTTCTCAACAAAATTTTTGCGTTCCCCATATTTCTCGCTTTCATGTGGGTGATGTTTTATTCTACTTTTTATATAGGCCAATATCCTATGGAGTGGATTGAAGAAGGCGTTAGTTTGTTGAGCTCTTTTCTCCAGAATAACATGACCAATGGCATTCTCAAAGATTTATTGGTAGATGGCATTATTGGCGGTGTGGGTGGTGTTATAGTATTTCTCCCCAATATCCTAATCCTGTTTTTCTTCATCAGTTTGATGGAAGATACCGGATATATGGCTCGCGTAGCTTTCATTATGGATAAACTTATGCATAATATAGGACTTCATGGCAGGTCTTTCATTCCGCTATTAATGGGCTTTGGCTGTAATGTTCCTGCCATCATGGCCACAAGAACCATCGAAAACAGAAACGACAGGTTGCTCACCATGCTGATTAACCCTTTTATGTCATGCTCGGCCAGACTTCCGGTTTATTTATTAATCATTGGTGCCTTTTTCCCCAACAATCCGGGAACGGTTCTATTCAGCATCTATGCCATTGGAATTTTTCTGGCCATCATTCTGGCCATTATTTTTAAAAAGACCTTATTTAAATCGAAAGAGACTCCTTTTGTTATGGAGCTTCCACCCTATCGGATTCCCACGGTGCGCAATTCGCTAAAGCATATGTGGTATAAGGCCAGTCAGTATCTTCAAAAAATGGGGGGAATCATTTTGGTTGCCAGCATTATCATTTGGTCATTAAGTTATTTTCCGCGAAATATTGATTTCAGCAAAGATTACACGCTATTGACCGAAACCATTGACAACAAGATTATTAACGAGTCCGACTCTGCAAATATTATTCTACTGAATCAGGACAAAATACTGCTTTTGCGGGAAAAAGAAGCAGAAAGACAAGCCGGCAGCTATATTGGTCAGTTGGGAAAATTTGTTGAGCCCGTGATGAAACCCCTTGGTTTCGACTGGAAGATGAGCATGAGTTTGATTGCCGGCGCCAGTGCCAAAGAAATTGTGGTGAGTACGCTGGGGGTTCTTTATCAGGCCGATACCGAAAACGAAGCCGATGTTCTACAGAAAAGATTGATTGACGAAACCTATAAAATAGGACCCAATAAAGGACAAAAGGTGTTCGATCCGGTGGTCGCATTTGCTTTTCTGGTTTTTGTGCTCATTTATTTTCCCTGTGTGGCCGTGGTTGCTGCCATTAAAAAGGAATCGGGTAGCTGGAAATGGGCCGTTTTTATGATTGTTTATACAACAGGCCTGGCCTGGGTTTTTGCATTTCTCGTTAACCAAATCGGTCATTTAATTACTTAGTTATGGTGCAGGAAATTATTGTTTATATCATTTTAACCCTCACCTTCGGGTTGGTTCTGTATAAATTACTTGGGTTTTTCAAGCTCTTTCGCGTAAATACACATCGCAATTCGTCGCCTTGTTCAGCCTGCTCGTCAGCATTTTGCGGAAATTGCAGTTTGGCTGCAAGTCCTGCAAACCAAATACCTACCTTGCCATTGACACTTGATAGAACAAAAATTAAAAAGTAATTTCGGCTGCCTTCCCCATTGGTTAAATAAAAATATTTTTAGTTTGTTTTTATGAAATTTTGGATTAACTTTACGATAAAATATTAAGCATTATGATCGATAAAACCATCTTCAACACGAACTACGAGATTTTTGACAAAGAAATTGTGAGAGAAATCATAGATATTTATATTCAGGAATATCCTGAACGAATAGAGAATTTAGCTAAAAACATTTCGGAGAACGACCTGGAAAGTCTTTATAAAAATGCCCATAGCTTAAAAGGAGTTACTGCAAATTTTTTCGACAAGGATACTGAAGAACTTGCCCGAATGTTAGAAACAAAGGGAAAAGACAAAGACAGTACCAACCTCACCGAAATATTCGAAAAGCTTAAAGTGACGTCGGCAAAGCTGATTAACGAGCTGAAAGACCTCAAGAAAGAATATATGTAAGAGACTCTACTCCAATTGGTTAAGTTGTTGTAATGCTTTTTGGTGATTGGGTACTTTTTTAAGCAACTCCTTATATTTTAATTTTGCATCTTCTTTGTCGCCGCTGAGCTCCAACGCGTAAGCCAGGTTAAATAAGGCATCGTAGTATTGTGGGTTCACTTTCAATACCTGATAGAAATAAGAAATGGCTCGATTATAATTCTGGTTTTCCACCAATTCAATATACCCCATATTATACAAGGCATTGGCATTGTTTTCTATACCTAATATTTTCTCATAAATTGCCTGAGCCTTTTCTATATCCCCTACGGTCTGCTGATAGTATAATCCGAGAATATAAAGCGCGTGAGTATTGTTGGTATCCAAATTCAGCGCATTGTTGTAATACTGTCCGGCCAAAGCATTGTTTTTGGCGGCGTAAATATTCCCCAACTCAATCCAGGCATCGTAAAATGAAGCATCTACCTCCACTGCTTTTTGATAATTAAAAATTGCCCGTGAAGTGTCGTTATTTTCGGCATAGGTCATTCCTTTGATAAAATAAGCATCCTTGAGCATCGGATCAATTTCCAAAGCCCTGTTTAAAAAGCTGATCGTGGTAGGGTATTCCTTGTAAATATAATACAATCGGGCGAGTTTCAGCAGTGCCGATGTATTTCGCGGGTCGAGATTAATCACCTTAACTAAAGTTTCGCGGCTGTCAACATACCGCTCGGTGCTGAAATAGACATCGGCCAAAGTAATATAGGTCTCCAGGGCAGTTGAATCTAATTGCAGCGACTTATTCACATCGGTAAGTGCCTTGTTTTTCTCGCCCACAAGAAGGTAGAAATTTGCTCTCTTATTATAGAGCGAAGCATTCTCCGGATTGTTCGATATCAATAGATTTAAAGAATCAAAAGTAGCCAAAGGTTTATCTTTAACCACTTCTGATTCAGCACTTTTATTATCGGTTGTGGTGCTGTTTTTACAAGAAAATGTAATAAAAACAGCCGCAGATATCAAAAACAGAAATCTATTATTCACCATTTTTGACTAACTGGTTTGGATTTAATGATGCGGTGATTTTTGCTTCGATTTCGTCGGCCAACTCAGGGTTGTCTTTGAGCAATGCTTTAACTGCATCTCTACCCTGACCCAATTTTGTTTCTTCGTAACTAAACCACGATCCGGCTTTTTTAACAATTCCGAGCTCAACACCCAAATCAACAATTTCACCCACTTTCGAAATGCCCTCACCAAAGGTAATTTCGAACTCGGTCTGACGGAAAGGAGGAGCCACTTTGTTTTTAACAACTTTCACTCTAACGCGGTTACCCACAGTCACTTCCTTATCTTTTACACTGGTCACTTTTCGAATGTCGAGACGAACACTGGCGTAGAATTTAAGGGCATTTCCACCGGTGGTTGTTTCGGGATTTCCAAACATAACACCAATTTTTTCGCGGAGCTGATTGATAAAAATACAGGTTGAGCCTGTTTTGCTAATGGTTGCAGTTAGCTTTCTCAAGGCTTGCGACATCAATCGGGCTTGTAAACCCATTTTACTATCACCCATCTCCCCTTCAATTTCACTTTTAGGAGTTAATGCTGCAACAGAGTCTATAACAATGATATCGATGGCACCAGAACGAATCAGATTTTCTGTAATCTCGAGTGCCTGCTCGCCATTATCGGGTTGAGAAACCAGCAGGTTTTCGGTATCAACACCCAGTTTTTCAGCATAAAACCGGTCGAAAGCATGTTCTGCATCAATAAATGCTGCAATGCCTCCTGCTTTTTGAGCCTCGGCAATGGCATGAATGGCCAAAGTGGTCTTACCGGATGATTCCGGCCCATAGATTTCAACAATCCTTCCGCGTGGAAGACCACCAATACCCAGAGCCAAATTAAGCCCAATGGATCCGGTGGAGATATATCCTATCTCGGTAATGGCTTCATCACCCAACTTCATAATGGCACCTTTGCCATAGGATTTTTCGATTTTATCAATGGTAAGCTGAAGAGCCTTCAGTTTTTCCTTGTTAATGTCTTGCTTTTCTTGTGCCATCTTATTGATTTATTTAAGTTTAAGTTCTTTGAATAATTGCTTTGACGCTTCCTTTGTCTTCACTTTGTCAATTATTTGCATGATATAACCATGCTCATCAATAACAAATGTATATCTCAAAATGCCTTCATATTCTCTGCCATAAAGCTTTTTAGAGCCCCAGACTCCGAATGCTTTTATCATATCACGATTTTCATCGGCCAGCAGCGGAAATGGTAAAGCATATTTCTCAGCAAATTTGTTCTGCTTGTGAACACAATCGGCACTTACTCCCAAAATCTGAAATCCCAGGTCGGTCCATTCTTTAAAAGAATCTCTGAAACTGCACGACTCGTCGGTGCATCCAGGAGTGTTGGCCTTGGGGTAAAAGTATATCACCAGCTTTTTCTTATAAAAATCAGCAGAACTAATTTCGTTTCCGTATTGATCAAGTCCCTTAAAATCAGGGGCTTTATCTCCTTTTTTTAATAACATATTCATTTTGGTTTAGGTGACAAATATAAAATAAATTACTAAGCCCTTCCTTAGCAAATTGAATGTTTGTGGTTTGGTTGCCGCTAAAAAGGATTCAAAGAAACGCTCAATCAAATATTTGCAATTTTTTCATCGAAAAACCTGATTAATAAATTCGATGCCATTTTCGCCCTTGCTGTCGCTGAAGCTCTCACATCGGAAATGGGTTGAAGTTCCTCGGATATCATTTTGGAGGCGGATTTAAACACTAACTCGCTGATGGGTTTTCCCAACAAAAACTCTTCGGTTTCGGTGGCGCGAATGGGCATTGAAGCCATTCCCCCAAAAGCAAGAATAACAGCTCCTATGGTTTTCTGCCGCGTAAGCCGAATGGCAAACGACGCCACTACAGTACTAATATCCAACTGCTTGCGCTTACTTAGCTTCTCGCTGAAAAAAATCCAGTCCGGATCGACCGGAATAAAAACTTTGGTTATTATTTCATCGGGATTCAGGGTGGTTTTTCTGTAATCCACAAAAAAATTGAATATGGATTCGGTCCTTGTCCTTTTGTGGCTTTGTATGAGTATGTCCGCCTGATGTGCCATCAGCAAAGGCAACAAATCGCCAATAGGTGAGGCAGAACCCAGATTTCCACCCACAGTGGCCAAATTTCTGATTTGCTTACTGCCAAACCGATCTAAAACAAGCGCCACATCGGGCCATTCATCCTTCAAACCTAAATACAGTTGTTCTATGGAAGCCAATGCTCCAATCTCATAATAGCCGGTTTGCGCATTTATTTGCTTTAATTCTTCAATGGCCGATAAATCGAGTAAGGTTGGAAGCTCCTGTTTTTTCTTGTTTTTTAAAAGGGCAATATCCGTGGCACCTCCCATCAATACCAATTCAGGCTTATTTTTCTTAATCCAAAGCGCTTCTGATACGGTTTTGGGCTGATAATAGACGGGCGTTTCAAAGCTATGCCCTTGCTGTTTTATGGATTGCAGGCGGTTGACAATTTCTTGTTCCGAAGCACTAAATCCGTCCATCGGGCTCAATTCGGGGATTTCCTGAGCTGCCTTGTTAATGCCCTCATAACCTGTACAACGACAAAGATTGCCGCTCAAATGATGTGGAATATTGTCCGTAATGCCGTGATTTTTATAAAGCGTAAAAAGACTCATGACCACGCCCGGTGTGCAAAAGCCGCACTGACTCCCTTGATGATTGGCCAATGCAGTTTGAACGGGATGCAAATGTGTTTTTCCATTGAATTCCACCGATAAATGTTCTATTGTAATGAGCTGTTTGCCATTGAGATAGGGTAAAAAGAGAATGCATGATGTAGCCGATTTATAATTGAGTTTACCTTCCACTTCTTCGGCAATAACCACTGTGCAAGCCCCACAATCGCCTTCCCCGCAAGCTTCTTTGGTTCCGGTGAGTTCCTGATGGTTGCGAAGCCATTCCAATACCGATGTGGTTGATGAAATTCCATTGGGCTGGTCGGGATAGAGTGTAATCAATTCCTCGTTCAGCAGAAATTCAATATAATTTTGAGTGGTTGTATTATTCATTTTTCCTGAATTGATTTTTAACATCAACTATCTGAGAAACAATACTCAGGGCAATCTCATCGGGGGTTTCGCATTGAATTGATACGCCTATGGGCATGTTCACCTTATTGATTTCATCGTGCGAAAATCCCATGTCCTCCCATTCCTTTTTCGCCAAACGAGCTTTGTTTCGCCCGGCCATCATGCCAATATAGGCCAGATTTTTAGGCAAAAGATGCGCCACAATGGCCGTATCGAATTCATGTTGATACGTGGTTACCACAGCAAAGTCGGAAGATGTGAATTCGTAATTTATCCATGCTTCCGGAAATGGCTCCAGATGCCAGGAAACAGAAGCTATAGGTGTTTCAAGGTTCTTTCTATGATCGATAAGAACAGGAGAAAACCCAAAGTCTGCAGCCATCGCAGCCACCGCTTTGCCCACATGTCCGGCTCCAAAAATTAAAAGTCTGGGGGCTGGATTTACCGACTCCATAAATACAGTGACTTCGCCCAAACACGACATTCCCATTTCTTCGTTCAAAACCCAGTTTTTAAGTAGAGTCTGCTTAGAGCCCATAATTTCGAGAGCTGTCGTAATTACCTGATGCTCAAACATTCCACCACCAACCGTACCCATAATAGAACCATCTTCACGGACTATCATTTTCGAACCAGCTTTGCGGGGCGAATGTCCTTTTGTCTGCACAACCACACAAAAAACCAATGGCTTTGTTTGGTTGCCGGAGTGAATCCATTGATGTAAAATATCGTTCATAGGCTTAGGATAAACTGCTAATTTACAAATTCTATCCAACCCCAAACCATAATCTCATTATTTTTGCCACATGCGAATCCCCACCAATCAATATAAAAGCATTCTGAATTTTGCTCAAAAGGAACTGGCAGAACTCTACCCACCCGAAGAAATTCAGGCCATAATAGTTTGGCTATTCGAAGATTTTCTAAACCTGAAAAAAGCCGACGTGTTTCTGAATCTTCAAAAAGGGGTGAGCGAATCGGAGCTACTCAAATTCAACTTTGCCATTAAAGAATTGAAAAAAGGCAAACCAGTTCAACATGTTCTTGGCTATACCTGGTTCGATGGTCTTAAAATTCGCGTGAGCTCCGATACTCTAATTCCCAGACCCGAAACCGATGAACTGGTGCACATGATTTATAAGGAAGAAAAAAGTTCGCAAGTACTTGAGATTATAGACCTGGGAACAGGCACCGCTTGTATTCCCATATCGCTCTGCAAAAAAATGCCGGAACATCGCTACTCTGGTTTGGATTTCGACCCCCGGATTGTTGATTTGGCAAATAGTAATGCAAAATTCCATCAAATACCGTTAGCCTTGTTTACCTACGATTTATTAAATCCACCAAAGCAATTCGATGGTAAGTGGGATGTGGTGGTCAGCAATCCGCCCTATGTTTTGGAGTCGGACAAGACCCGGATGCATTCCAACGTTGTAAACTATGAGCCCGCTTCAGCACTTTATGTCCCCGACCACAATCCGCTTCTGTTTTATAAATCAATTTTGGATTTTACCGAAAAGCACCTCAACAAAGGAGGACGACTCTATTTGGAGATTCACGAAAACTTTGGATACGATGTAAATGAACTTCTGAAAATCCATCATTTCACAACCTTCGACATCATGAAAGATTTTCGTGGAAAGGATCGATTTATAAAAGCAATAAAACAAAATTAGCTTCATTAAATTTCATTTTCAACCAGCCGACCAATAAAATATACCTTTCGCCGAACCGTATAGTTTTTCAGTATTTTAGAGATTTTTTATCACAACATATTATTTATGCGATGGTTATAAATTATTCTTATTTATACTCTTTCAAAAAAACACTTTCTTACTGAGGCAAAATGCAAGCTGATGTTAAAATCGAAAAAATATCTATATTTGCTAAGTTTTTACGAATGACACCCAGCCTTTATAAATTATTTACGAATCTATATAAAGGTTAGCCAATTCTAAAACAACAAAAAAATGGAGCAATACTTCGACAAATTTCGAAAGAATACAATTGGTTATCAATATAAAATGCAAACTCCCTACGGTGTAAAACCCATCATTTACGCCGATTGGATTGCCAGTGGCAGGCTTTATGGCCCCATTGAAAAAAAGATTCAGGAAGTTTTTGGCCCCTGGGTAGCCAATACCCACACCGAAACCAGCGAAACGGGTACCATGATGACAAAATCGTATCATTGGTCGCAAAAAATAATTAAAAACCATGTGAATGCCGGCCCCGATGATTTGCTCATTATTGCCGGCAATGGCATGACGAGTGCTGTGAATAAGTTTCAGCGTATACTTGGAATGAAAACCTGCGGACTTATTTCCGGCAATAAATGTATTCAACAGGAAGAAAATCGTCCGGTGGTTTTTATTACACATATGGAACATCATTCCAACCACACCAGCTGGCTCGAAACCAATGCCGATGTGGTGATTCTGGAGCCCAATGACGATTTAACGGTAAACGAGCAAGAGCTTGAATATCAACTAATAAAGTACCAAAACAGAAAATTAAAATTTGGAACTTTTACCGCTTGCTCCAATGTAACGGGAATTCATACCCATTACCATAGTCTTGCTAAAATAATGCATAAATACCAAGGTTTATGCTTTATCGATTTTGCAGCGAGCGCACCTTATGAAACCATCAATATGCATCCTGAAGACCCGGAAGAATCGCTGGATGCCATCTTTTTTTCGCCCCACAAATTTCTGGGAGGCCCTGGAAGCAGCGGCGTATTAATTTTTAACAAATCGCTTTATTCCAATAAAACTCCTGACAATCCAGGTGGTGGTACTGTTGATTGGACAAATCCCTGGGGAGAATATAAATATGTTAACAACATCGAAGCCCGTGAAGACGGGGGAACCCCTGGTTTTTTGCAAGGAATCAGAATTGCACTGGCCATAAAACTCAAGGAACAGATGGGGGTAGAAAATATTGCCATCAGAGAAAAACAATTGGTATCGAAGGCTTTTGAGCGTTTGTTAAAGGTAAAAGGGTTAAAAATTCTATCTGAAAACCTACAGGATCGACTGGGAGTGATATCATTCTATTTGGAAAACATACATTATAATCTGGTGGTAAAAATTCTGAACGACCGGTTCGGAATTCAACTGCGCGGAGGCTGCGCCTGTGCAGGTACCTATGGACATTTTTTAATGGGAATAAATCACGTCGAATCAAGAAAGATTACCCAAAAAATAACCAATGGCGACCTCTCAAGTAAGCCCGGCTGGATCAGACTATCGCTCCATCCTACCATGACCAACGAGGAACTCGAAACCATTTGTTTGGCAATAAACAAATTGACAGAACATGTAGATGAATGGAAAGCCGATTATGTTTATAACCCCAAAACCAATGAATTTAAACATATAAACGAAAATCATGATAAACTTGAAATGGTTAAATCGTGGTTCGAATTTGAATAGAAAACAACAAAGAAGTATATTCAGGCTTGCTCGCTGACGGGCAGGCTTTTTTTATAGCTAAAAATCCGTAATCTGCTTAGAAGGAAAATACCCGCTTCTATTGCTCAGAACCTTGGGAAGGTCTAATTTTGCAACCAAATTTACATTGATATGGGAATCATTTCTAACAGACTAAATCAATTAACTGAATCTGCAACGCTGGCCATGGCTCAGAAAAGCAGAGAGCTCAGGGATCAAGGAATTGATGTGATAAATCTCAGCATTGGTGAACCGGATTTCGACACCCCCGAATTCATTAAAAATGCAGCCAAACAGGCTCTCGACGAGAATTATACACACTATCCTCCTGTTCCCGGCTATTTAGAACTGCGAGAATCTATTGTTAAGAAACTACGTCGCGACAACAATTTAGAATACCAAATAAATCAGATTGTGGTTTCAACGGGTGCGAAACAAGCCATTAGCAATGTGTTTTATAGCATTTTAAATCCCGGTGAAGAGGTTATTATTCCAGCTCCATTTTGGGTAAGTTATGCCGACATGGTTCAATTGGCCGAAGGTGTTCCGGTTGTTATCAGCACTACCATAGAAAACAATTTTAAAGTTACACCTCAGCAGATTATTGCTGCTATCACTCCTAAAACCAAAGCACTCATTTTCTCATCCCCCTGCAATCCTACTGGCACAGTTTACTCCAAGGCAGAGCTCAGAGAAATAGCAATGGCCTTGAAAGATTTTCCCCACATTACCATTGTGAGTGATGAAATATATGAGCTAATCAATTTCAATGGCGGTCACGAAAGCATAGCTCAGTTCGAAGACATTAAAAACCAGGTTGTTATCGTAAACGGAGTTTCCAAAGGTTTCGCCATGACGGGTTTCAGACTTGGATATATAGCTGCCCCCAAGGCAATTGCCGATGCCTGTACCAAATTTCAGGGGCAAACAACTTCTGGCACCAATACCATTGCCCAGCGCGCAGCCATGGCGGCTCTGCAAGCCGACCCCAAAGACAATCAAGACATACAACTGATGGTGAACGCCTTTAAGGAGCGAAGAGATTTACTCATTTCCCTTATTGAGCAAATTCCTGGTTTTCAACTTAATACCCCTCCAGGGGCCTTTTACCTTTTCCCAAACATAACCAGCTTCTTTGGCAAAACCGATGGAAAAACAATCATCAGAAACTCACCCGATTTGGTGGTCTTTATTCTGGAAAAAGCCAATGTGGCTCTTGTGGATGGTGAAGCTTTCGGTGACCCAAATTGTCTGCGCCTTTCCTACGCTACTTCTAAAGAAATGCTGGTGGAAGCTGCAAATCGGATTAAGGATGCCTGTAGTTTGCTTCATTAGACAACTACCATCAACCCCTAAATAAATCATTTTAGGTTTTCTGTACCTTTATACAAAATTGAACTCGCCGGGTGGGTTTGTTTATTGTTCATCTTTTTTGTTTCCACAAACTATTATTAAATCTAACGCAAAATGGGGTGGGAATTTTGTCCGAAATTTAGAAAATCAGATTGACATCAATGAGAATAATGCTCTCATATTCAGTATTCACTAAGGTTTCATAAAATACCAAATTTCGATATTTTCTCTTTGTTTTAGAAAAATAATGAATTATATTTGGGTAAGGACACCAGATTGTTGTATAAAAGCAACATCACAAATAGAACAATTATGAAAATAGCCGTCATAGGGAACTACCCACCCAGGAAATGTGGAATTGCTACGTTTACCCAAAATTTTATCGACTCTCTACTTCAGCAACCCCTCTCGGTCACAAAAACCCGGGTGGAGGTTGAAGTATTTGCCATGAATGATCGTGAAGAAGGGTATCCTTATCCCCCGATTGTAAAATATGGTATCCGTAAGGATGTGATGGAAGATTATAATCGCGTTATTGAATACATTAACAATTCTGGCTTTTCCTATTGTCACATTCAGCATGAATATGGGATTTTTGGAGGTATCAGCGGCATTTATGTGATGCAGTTTCTTGCCAGAATAAATATACCCATTGCCATTACACTTCACACCGTTCTCGACAAACCCGATTTCTATCAGCGCAAAATACTAACAGCCATAGGATTGGCAGCCAGCAAGGTATTTGTGATGGGGCATACCGCCATCCGTTTTCTTCAAACCATCTATGGCATTGACCGCGAAAAAATTGAGGTTATTGAACATGGAACTCCTGTTTTCGAAAATCTTCAAAAGCCCAGTGCAAAGGAAGAATTGGGTTTAAAACAGCAACCAACCATTCTCACCTTCGGCCTAGTGGGGCGAAGCAAAGGAATCGAAATTGCCATTAAAGCCCTTCCCGATGTTGTCAAGAAACATCCTGATATTCAATATATTGTTCTTGGGAAAACCCATCCCCATGTGGTGGCTCACGAAGGAGAATCCTACAGAGAATCCCTCGAAAGCCTGGCTCTGGAACTGGGCGTTTCGGAGAATATTATCTTTCTGAATCAATATGCTACAGAAGATGATTTAGTAAAATACTTGTCGGCTGCCGATATTTACATCACTCCATATTTAAACGAGTGTCAAATAACCAGCGGAACGCTTTGTTATGCAGTGGCTTCGGGTGCAGCAGTGGTATCGACCCCCTACTGGCATGCGAGCGAAATTTTATCGAACGAGGTGGGATTGTTATTTCCATTTCACGACTACAACATGTTGAGTCAGCAGTTGAACAATCTACTCGACAATCCCGAAAAACTCAACAACTACCAAAAAGCGGCATTTGAATATGGACAGTCAATCAGCTGGCCAACCATTGGTGCAAAATATTTTCGAAGCCTCACCCGCATGATTTTTGACAATGAAGCACAACTTCACCCTTTCGAAAAGAAAAACATCAGGACTGTATTGCTCCATTGCACTCCCGAACTCAGGCTCGATCATTTGGAAAGAATGAACGACGATTTTGGAATACTACAACACGCCACCTATATTTTTCCCAATTTTAAGGAGGGCTACTGTACCGACGACAATTCAAGAGCCATGATTTTTGCCACCATGTACTATCAAAAAACCAAAAGTCAACAGGCACTGGCACTCATTAAAAAATATCTGAGTTTTATCAATTACATGAGAAACGACGATGGTAGTTATGGAAATTTTATTGGCTACAACAAAACTAAGCCGGAACCCATTGGTTCGGAAGATAGCTTTGGAAGAGCTCTTTGGTCGTTGGGGTATTTAATGCATCATGCGCCCGACCGAATGATGAGCGATTATGCAGCAGAATTATTCTCTTATAGCTTCGATTATATCCCCAAATTAAAATCGCTCCGGGGGAAAGCCAATACTCTTTTGGGATTATACTGGTTTTATAAAACCCATTCGCACAATCAACATGTAAAGCATTTGATAAATGAATTATCCGGTTTTATCATGAGCGAATATCAGGCTCATAGTAGTGACAACTGGCATTGGTTTGAAAATATTGTAGCATACGACAATGCCATCATCTCACTTTCACTTTGGCATGCCTGGGAAATTCTTGACAAAGCACCACTTAAAGAAATTGCTTTGGAGTCCACTGATTTTATTATTAAAACCAGCACATGCAATGGCCATCTGAGCCTGGTAGGAAATGAAGACTGGCTCATTAAAGGCGGAAAAAAACCCCAATTTGGCCAGCAAGCCATCGATGCACTGGCCCTAATACAACTGTGTAAGAAAACTTTCGAAATCACCAAATTGGATCAATATAGTGAAGCACTTGAAATTTCATACACCTGGTTCTTAGGAAATAACGATGTTTACATCCCACTTTACGACAACCACACTCATGGCTGTTGCGATGGTTTGGAGAAATATGGCGTTAACCGAAATCAGGGTGCAGAAAGCTTACTCTCCTGGCTTATTTCGAGTTTAGTTTACAACCAAAAATAGGATTTTTGGCACAATTGTAGTTACTTTACCTTCGAAATACAGAAAGTTTCAAAAAAATTAATTGAACGATTAAAATCTTTTGAAATTATTTTTAAATCTTTTTAAGATTTTCCAAATTTATTGTAAACTTGCGCGTTAAATAAAAAGCATCGTTCAGGCGGGTAGCTTTGGGGTAATAATTTTTAACTAAACACTCAATATGAAAAAGTTAGGAGCATTAATCACATTATTTTTTGTATTTACAATGGGTTTTGCACAGGGAAATTCCGGCAAAATCCTTCCCTCAGTCAATGTTAAAACCATTACTGGCGAATCTTTTAACACCTCGGCCATTAATAATGATGGAAATCCGGTAATCATTAGTTTTTGGGCACTTTGGTGTCACCCCTGTATAAAAGAACTCACCACCATTGCCGATGTATATGAAGACTGGCAAGAAGAAACCGGTGTAAAGCTCTATGCCATTAGTATTGACGATGCACGCAGTACCGCCAAAGTGGGTCCGCTGGTGAATGGCAAAGGCTGGGATTACGAGGTTCTACTCGACCCCAATGGCGATTTTAAACGTGCCATGAATGTGAATATGATTCCTCACACCTTTGTTCTCGATGGAAAAGGAAAAATAGTCTGGCAGCACACCTCATTTTCCGAAGGTGCTGAGCTCGACCTGATTGAAATCATCAGAAAAGTGAAAAAAGGTGAGGATGTTTCCTCACATTAATCACCCGTTTACATGGGTGCTTTTAATACATTTGCTGCCATTAATATAAAATCTATGAATCTCTTCAATAAACAAATTTTGGGATTGGTTTTGGCTATGCTTGTTGCAGCATCGGTTACAGCTCAAATACCCGAAAAACTTGGTCAGGTGAGCGGCAGCTTTCAATTCGACGGCCAGTATTATCAACCCGATTCCAAACTGGGTATTACCGATTCAACCATAGCCGGAAATACCACCCGCATGAATGCATTCGGGAATATCATTTATACCCATGGAAATTTTTCTGCCGGAGTGCGCTACGAAGCTTATCTCCCCCCAATGGCTGGCTACGACAATCAATTGGAAGGACATGGCTTTGCCAACCGCTGGGCACGTTATAATGCCGGAATTGCCGATATTACTGTGGGTAATTTTTATGAGCAATTTGGCTCGGGAATGATATTCCGAAGCTATGAGGAATGGACTCTGGGCTACGATAACTCGGTGGATGGTATTCGTGTTGTATTAACCCCTGTTAAAGGAGTTACCATCAAAGGAATTTGGGGAACTCAACGATATTACTGGGAGAAATTTGAGAAAAACAGCCGCGGAGTGATTAAAGGTGGTGATATAGATTTGTTTATAAACGATTTGTTCAGCAATCTCGAGAACGCCAAAACCAAAATTACCCTTGGCGGTGGATTTGTGAGTCGCTATCAGGCCGATTTAGATCCCCTTTACAAACTCCCCGAAAATGTGGCTGCCTGGTCCGGAAGATTCAACCTGAGCAATGGTGGTTTTTTCTGGCAAACTGAGTATGCACAAAAAATCAACGACCCCAACGCCATCAACAATTTCATCTATAAAAACGGACAGGGTTTGTTTTCTTCGGTTTCGTATTCGAAAAAGGGATTTGGATTTTCGGTCAATGGTAAATGGATTGACAATATGGGATTTAAATCGGATAGAACCACCACAGGTCAGCCTTTGGATATCAATTTTCTTCCCCCCAATACCAAAACCCACTCCTATAGCCTACCGGCCATGTATCCTTACGCAACTCAACCCAATGGCGAAGCAGCATTACAGGCCACATTAAACTATCATTTACCAAAAAAATCGAAGCTTGGCGGGAAATACGGAATGGGTATCGAATTGAATTTCTCTCATATCCGCAGCATAAAGAAAACCCTTTCGAGCGATGCCACAACCATGGGTGAATCTGGAACCCTGGGGTATGATTCAAAATTATTAAGCATTGGCGACGAAATCTATTTCCGGGATTTAGGTTTGGAAATAGAAAAGAAAATCAGCCCAAAATTGAGATTTATACTATCGGCAGATTGGCTTAAATACAATATGGACGTGATAGAAGGACACCCCGGCGAACCCACTGTTTCTGCCTTTGTATGGGTAAGCGATTTTACTCTGCGCATGGGCGACAAGCACAGTTTACGTTGGGAGCTATCGCAGCTTTTAACAAAACAGGATCAGGGAAACTGGATAGCTTCGACACTGGAATATAATTTTGCGCCCACCTGGTTTTTAGCCATCATGGATCAGTATAATTATGTGAATAAGGATGGCGAAATCAGCTATACCACCACCGAAAACGAAACACATACATCCGGATTTGATAAACTTCACTATCCTACTATTTCAGCAGGCTATACCAAAGGAACAACAAGAGTTCTGCTATCCTATGGTCGTCAGCGCGAAGGAATTCTATGCGTGGGTGGGGTCTGCAGAGCGGTTCCATCGGCCAATGGTATCAAATTGACCATCACCAGCAGTTTTTAATGGTTCAGATTAAAACCAAACGAACATAACAGACTGATTTTGACATTAAAACTAAAAAGAAAAAGATGAAAATATTAAATATAATCTTTGCACTTGCCTTTGGAGCCTCTCTATTTTTATCGTGCGATAAAATTGAAGGCCCGTATAAAGAAGAAATCGAAAAACCAGTGACCGCTAAAAAAGTCCTGCTCGAAGACTTTACCGGACAAAGATGCGTTAACTGTCCTGCCGCACACGATCTGGCCCATGACCTACAGGATGCTTATGGGGTAGATACACTAATCATTGTAGCCATTCACGCCGGCTTTTTTGCAACTCCTGTAAATGCTCCTTTCAACTACGATTTTCGCACCATTGCCGGAAATGCCTATGAAACTACATTCGAAGTACAAAGTTATCCTTCAGGAATGGTGGATAGGGTAAAAACCGGCGATAGTTATCTAATAGACAAGGACGCGTGGAGCACCTCAGTGGCGGCTCAGTTTGAAGAAGCCCCATCTGTTGGAATTGAAATAACAGCCCAAGCCGCCAACAATAAAATTTCAGGAACTATAAACTTGTCTTTTGTTCAGGCCATGGCGGCTCAAACTTTTTTGCAAATCTGGATTACTGAAGATAGCATCGTTAAACCACAGGTAATTCCCGGGGGATACAATCCGGAATATGTTCATATGCACGTTCTCAGAGGAGCCGTTAATGGAGATTGGGGTCAGGCATTAGATGCATCCTATCAAATTGACGATACCAAGGAAATTGCCTTTAGCAATTTCGAAATTGGCACCGACTGGAATATGAAGAACTTATCCATTGTAGCCATTGTTTATGATGACGCCACGAAAAAAGTGCTTCAGGTTGATAAGAAAAAGATTGTGGAATAATATTAAATTAGCGGTTTAAAAGCCGCTTTTTTTATGAGAGATTTTTTTGTTGCCTATTCCATTCTAACAGGTTTTGTGATTTTTGCTCAACTTAGTTCCAATGAATTATTGCAAAATCTTCTTAAACCTACCTTAATGTTATGGTTAATAGCAGGTTATATATATTATTCCTGGAAAAAATTAGAAAAGTTTGACTATCTCATCCTTTTTGCATTGTTCTTTAGCCTGCTGGGTGATGTATTTCTAATGCCGCTTTTCGATCATTTTATTGCCGGTCTACTGGGCTTTCTAACTGCACATATCCTCTATATTTCAGCCTTTTATTCCGAAATCAGGGGAAAATGGAAGATGAATACATCAAAGATTATTCTACTGATATTGGGCACAACGATTTATGCTGCATTGCTCGGAATCATCTATTATACCTTGATTCCTAAAAATGAGAGTCCTGTTCTTCTTGCGGCCATAGGTATTTATTCAACAGCACTGCTGGGGTTGTTCATTTCCACCTTGTTTCGCAATCCCCAAAGCAAGCTTTCTATGCAATTGATAATGTTGGGCGGCGCATTATTTCTACTTTCCGACAGCTTTTTAGCCATCAACCGCTTTGTTTATCCGCTCCCCTTTTCCCCGGTTTGGGTCATGACAACCTATACCGCCGCTCAAGCCCTTATTATGCGGGGAAGCTTAATTAGAAACGCTTAAAATTTCGGTATTTAGTTGCCATAATCTGTACCAAAGATGAAGCCCAAATTAATTTTTCATTATATTTACGGCATCATAAATTAATACTTAAAGTAAATGGAGACCAAAACATACAGCATTCATGACTTACATTTTGAGCATCGTTTGTGGAAAAGCGAAACAAAAATTGTTATCGGCGAATTGAATATTTATTTAGAATGGCTATCGTGCATGAGCCAAAAGAGTTATGACCTCGAATTTCAAAAGAAAATCGATTCGTTTCAAAATAAATTCGATATTCAAAGAATTCACTTCGACCGTTTTAACGACAGAATCAATGCTCAGGACAGCTATATTGAATCGCTGGAAAGGGAATTAGGAAATGAAATTGCTACTAAAACACTAACCGACCACACCAATTTACGTGCAGACATAACGCTGGCGGTGACAATTTATAAGGAGCTGAAGGAGGAATATAAAAATTTCTGTAAGTCAGTCAAATTTTAGTTAGCGAAGATATGGAGAGCCTTCCCCGAAACAGGGAAGGTTTTTTTATTCGCTGAATAAGCTCGAAACATACTCTGTCCGGTTGAAAACCTGCAAGTCTTCCATTTTTTCGCCCAAACCAATATATTTTACGGGGATTTTGAATTGGTCACTGATGCCAATCACCACGCCACCTTTGGCTGTTCCATCGAGTTTTGTAAGTGCCAGGGCATTCACTTCGGTTGCGGCGGTAAACTGACGGGCTTGTTCAATGGCATTTTGGCCTGTACTGGCATCGAGAACCAGCAAAATTTCGTTGGGAGCACCTTCTACCACCTTTTGCATCACTCTTTTTATCTTTCCCAACTCGTTCATCAGATTCACTTTATTGTGCAAACGACCCGCAGTATCTATGATGACCACATCGGCATTTTGAGCAACTGCAGAACGCAGGGTATCGAAGGCTACACTGGCCGGATCGGCACCCATGCCTTGTTGCACTATAGAAACCCCGACTCTTTCCGACCAGATTTTAAGCTGTTCCACGGCAGCAGCTCTAAAGGTATCGCTGGCGCCCAACACCACTTTTTTGCCGGCGGCTTTAAACTGGTAAGCCAGTTTACCAATGGTGGTTGTTTTTCCAACTCCGTTAACTCCCACTACCATAATAACATAGGGAAGATCCTGTTTAGGAAAATCGAAATCTTTTAATTCGGGATTTTCATTTTCTGAGAGCAAGGCGGCAATCTCTTCTTTGAGCATACCGTTGAGCTCCGAAGTGCCAAGGTATTTATCTTTGGCCACTCTACTTTCGATGCGTTCAATAATTTTGAGGGTCGTTTCGACCCCCACATCCGATGAAACCAGAATTTCTTCTAAATCATCGAGTACAGCGTCATCAATTCTACTTTTCCCAGCTATGGTTTTAGCCAGTTTACCAAAGATACTCGATTTGGTTTTTTCGAGTCCCTGATCCAGAGTTTGCTTTTTCTCTTTACTAAAAAATGAAAAAAATCCCATGTTCCAAACGTTTTTAAATATAAAAAATGCCTTATCAAAAAACAGATAAGGCATCAGTATCTTCGAATCTGTAAAAAAAACTATTGCTTTTCGAGCAATTCTTTAGCAGCAGTTAAAGATAAGGAGTCTTCTTTAAAATAATAAGCTCCTGTTTTTTCTGATTTCAGTGTACGGATTACTTTTGCCCAGTCTTTACCAGCTGTTTGCAATGTTGCAACTACTTTCTTAGCCATATCTTAAATTCCTTATTTAATTTCTCTGTGGATTGTCATTCTCTTTAAAATGGGATTGAATTTTTTCAATTCCAAACGCTCGGGAGTGTTTTTTCTGTTTTTGGTGGTTACATAACGTGAAGTACCGGGTTTACCGCTTTCTTTATGCTCTGTACACTCCAAAATTACTTGTCCTCTTGCTTCTTTGCTCTTCTTTGCCATTTCATTTAATTTTTCAGGGCTGCAAAGATATAACTATTTTACACATTGTCAAACACTATTTTCAAATTTTCGCGGAGTTTTTTTATACGGAACTATGAGACTATTAAACAGGATGGATTAAACGGCGCATTAGTGATTTATAATCTTGTATTTCAATCCATTATCAACAATAAAAAAACTGCTGTTAGCGATTCAAATCAGGCAATTTTTGTCTTGTTCATCCATAATTAATGATTGCAATCAATTAAACATTTCGCAATCCGATGAGAAGAAAAGTTGAAAAATGCCCATAAAAATTGTTTGCCCGGACGTATTTATTGAGAAAAAAAAGAAAATTGATAAAACACTTTAACAATTCAAATCTTTTATCGATATTTGCACCCATTTTTATAAAATTATAAACAATTTAATATTAAGTAATTATGCCAGTAAAAATTAGGTTACAAAGAAAAGGTAAAAAAGGTCACCCTTTTTATCACATTGTAATAGCGGATGGTCGTGCACCCCGGGATGGTAAATCAGTTGAGAAGATTGGCACCTATGACCCAATGACGAATCCAGCTACAATCGAAATTAATTTTGAGCGTGCTCTGTATTGGGTAAAAGTTGGCGTTCAAGCCACCGACACAGCAAAAGCAATTTTGTCGTACAAAGGCGTTATGTACAAAAACCACTTGGATAAAGGTGTGGCTAAAGGAGCTTTAACACAAGACAAAGCAGACTTACTGTTCCGCGAGTGGTTGACCGACAAAGAAACTAAAATTAAAGCCAAATCAAAAGGCTTAACAGATTTTTCGCGCGAAGACAATAAGAAGAGACTCCTTGCCGAAGGAGAAGTGAATGCTGCCCGTTTAGCCGCTTTAGCCCAGAAAAAAGCTGAAGCTCAGGCTGCTATAGAAGCTGCATTGATAGCCAAAGCTGCTTCCGAAGCTGCTCCTGAAGCCACCGAAGCCACCGAAGCTGCTGAATAAAAAAAGAATTTTCTTTCATAACCGCCCTGAGATTCAAGGCGGTTTTTTTATTTTTACAAAAATTTCGTTTATATGACTCGTGAAGAATGCTATTACTTAGGGAAAATTACCAAAACATTTGGAAATGATGGTGGATTAAGTATTTACCTCGACGTGGACGATCCGGGTGAATATGAAGAACTGGATGCTGTGTTTGTGGATTTTAGGGGCAATTTTATCCCCTATTTTATCGATAAAATTCAGCTCCACACTTCCAAAAAAACAGCTGTTGTCTTCTTTGAAGATGTTGATGATGTGGAAACTGCAACCAAGCTTGTGAACTCAACGCTCCATCTGCCGCTTTCAACTCTTCCTAAACTCGAAGGAAATAAATTCTATTTTCATGAAGTCACAGGATTTATGCTCGTTGACGAGCAGGTTGGCGAACTGGCACCCATAACCGAAATTCTGGATTACCCTCAACAAGCTCTTTTCAGCATCAGATATAAAAATCGCGAAGTTCTGATTCCCGCTAATAATGAAATCATTAAAGAAGTAGACCGCGCTCAAAAAACCATTCTAATAAAGCTTCCCGAGGGTCTTCTTGATGTGTATCTCGAAGAACATAAAAATGATGAGTAATCCCTGGTTTCAGTTTAAAAAATTCCGGGTTTACCACGATAAAAGTACTATGAAGGTGGGAACCGATGCGGTTTTATTAGCCTGCCTAACCGATTATGCCGATGTTAATAATATTTTGGATGTGGGCTGTGGTAGTGGTATCGTTTCGTTGATGGCAGCACAGCTTTCGAATGCCGCTATCTTAGCCATTGATATTCACAAAGCTTCTGTAATTCAAGCCGACGAGAACTTTGCTCTATCGGAATGGAAACAAAGACTTGCAGCGAAAAAGATTTCGTCACAACAATTGGCCGATGAGTCGCTTTTAAAATTTGATCTGATTATTAGCAATCCTCCATTCTTTATCAGTTCACTAAAATCGCCCGTCAGCCATCGCAATTTAGCACGCCACAACGATTCCCTTTCTCACACAGATTTGCTGCTTGCCGCTAAAAAGCTTTTACAGCCAACAGGTCGTTTATCTGTTATCCTTCCTACAGCCGAAGGAAATGAATTTGAAATCAAAGCCGGAGAAGTAGGTTTCTATTTAAAAAAACGTGTGGAAATAAAACCCAACCCAGCGAAAATCGCCAACAGAGTAGTACTTGAATTTGTGTTGGAAACAGCTATTCCAACAATTTCTGAGCTCTGTATTCGGAATGAAAACAATGAGTATTCCCCAGAATACAAAAGCCTGACTAAGGATTTCTATTTAAAATTTTAGTAGTCAGGCAATTGACTTCCTGTTTGAAAAATTATAAATTTGCAATAAACTTTGGTCATGAACTCTGAGAAATTACAAATAAATCTGGAACTACTTCCACGAGTGCTACAACCGGAACTAATAAACTATTACCAATATTTGTTGGCCAAACATGAGAAAGAGAAGGAAAAAAAATACAAGATGAAAGATTTTTTTTCTACTGTCAACGAAAATAAATTTGACCTGCCAGAAGGTTACAAGTTCGATAGAGAATTAGCCAATGAGAGATAAGGTTTTCATTGATACCAATATTTGGGTTTATCTATATGTTGATAATAGCAAAACAAAAATTGCTAAAAAGTTTGTTGAATCCAATATTCAAAACATCATTATAAACACCCGGGCTCTTAATGAGTTTTTTAATGTAATTTCTCAAAAGCTCAAAATAAAATCTAAAAAAGAAACCGAAGTTCTGATTCAAAACTTTATACGAAATTTTAGCATTTCTATTATTGATACATCAGTGATATCAAGGGCTATAAATATTTCCATACAATATCAACTTAATTGTTTCGATAGTCTTATGCTTTCTTCAGCACTTTCGGAAAACTGTGGCATATTTTATTCTGAAGACTTAACTCATGGTCAAATTATTGATGATACAATCACCATAATTAATCCTTTTAAATAATATTCGTTTGAACAAAAACAGAGCCCTTTATCTCTTCCTCACCTTCGCTGCCGGAGCTCTCATCATGATTTTCGAAATCATTGGAGCCCGCATTCTTGCACCTTTCATTGGAACCAGCTTTATTGTTTGGACATCGCTCATCGGGTTTGTTCTGGCAAGTCTTAGCTTAGGCTATTACTTGGGAGGGAAATGGATCGATAAAAAACCCGGCATTGCAACCGCAGGCAAAGCACTTTTGGGTTCTGCATTGGCCATTTTGTGGGTGATTCTGATTAAAGATGACTTTTTAGCGTGGATAGTAGATCACGTGAAAGGACTCAAAGCATCCTCTGTTTTTGCCGGATTGGTACTGTTTTCACCTGCCGGATTATTTCTTGGAATGGTGAGCCCATCCATGAGCCGTTTGATGCTTACAAATATCCCCGATGCCGGAAAAACAATGGGCAGTATTTTCGCCTGGGGCAGTATTGGCAGCCTTTTTGGAACTTTTTTGGCTGGATTCTATCTCTTGCCCAACTTCCCCTTAACTCATATACTTATAAGCCTGCAAATATTAACTTCTTTAATAGCCGCAACCATTTTTCTGCTGGAGAAAAAATGGATTTATTTGGCAATTTCTATGCTTGCCGTAGTTGCAACCTTGATTTTTTCCAAAAGCATGCCTTCTGAATACACCTACGAATACGAATCCAACTACAACAGCATCAAGGTCTTTCCATCTACTGATTATCGCAGTGGTGACAGCATTCTCATCATGCAGTTGGGAACTCAAAGAGCAGGCGGAATGAGCCTTTCGAACCGCCCGCTGCCCTATAACTATTTATACTTTTTCAGGCTGGCAGAACATTTTAATCCCGGCTTTAAAAAATCGTTGATGTTTGGTGGAGCTGCCTATAGCTTCCCCCAATACTATTTAACCCACTATCCTGGTTCTCAGATGGATGTCATAGAAATTGATTCGGCCACGACCAGGGTTGCCATGGAGTATTTTGGATTAAAGAATCATGCGGATTTAAAAATTTATCATACCGATGCGCGAACATACCTGAACCGCTGCAATACCCGCTACGATATTATTTTCAGCGATGCTTTTCAGGATGCCATCAGTCTGCCCTACCAGTTAACCACACTGGAATCTGTTCAAAAACAATACGATATACTCAACGATAACGGATTGGTGATTGTAAATGTAATTCAGGCGGTGGAGGGAAAATCGAGCCTGTTCTTGCAGGCCGAGCTCAAAACATTTATGCAGGTTTTTCCGCAGGTTTATCTGTTTGCCGACCGCCCGGAAACCGACAGGACTCAAATTCAAAGCACCATTATTCTGGCTCTGAAATCGACTCATGAACCTATTTTTTCTTCATTAGATTTAGGTTTAGACAGTCTGTTGAGCAAAAGGATTACCAGAGCCATTCCGCTAACCCAATCCATTCTCACCGATGATTTTGCCCCTGTGGAATCTTTGGCTTTGAAGGGGTTGTGATAAAAAACCCCCGACCTGAAATCAGATCGGGGGTTTTTAATATTCTGGAATTGACTATTTTACTGTAACGGTGCTGATTTCCCAGGTGCTTGATGCTGCAGCTGTAGAAACGTATTTGAAACCTACATAAATGGTTTCGCCATCCCAATCGCTCAGGTTAATATCACCACTATCCACAAAAGTAAAGTTGGTTCCTGTGGGCATGTTTGGAGCTGTTACTTCTACCCAGGTTGCGCTGTTTGGATCGCCGGAATCTGTATAGTTGGTCGAGATTAAAATTTTAATCTGACTCCAGTCGTCGTTGATATAACCTGCTGCCTGACGAACATTCAAAACTGAATTGGTGCTTTCGGTCAAATCGTAAGCCGGCGAAATTAACCAGTCTTCGTTCTCGAAAGAGCTACCGGAATAACCCGACATTTTAGCACAACCACCGTCATAGGTAGCATGTTCCCATACCTGAGTACCCACAACAGTAATACCAGTATATGCGCCCAAAGAGCTAGCGAATTCCTCGGTATAAACCGGATTGGTTCCACCGCCGCCGCCGCCGGTGCCAACTTTGATATCGTCTAATCTGTAGGATGTAGATTCTGTTGCACTACCCACAAATTTGAAGGCAATGGCTGCATCTCCGCTAAAGGCCGATAAATCAACTTCGCCTGATTCAATCCATGCATGATCGGCATCATTTTCACCGGCGAGAGTAAGACTTATCTCTGTCCAGGTTGCTGTTTCAAAATTATCACCCACAAAATCTTCGGAAACCAAAACGGTTAATGGTAGTCTTGATGTATGTGCCCAATACGCTTTTGCAGTTTTCAGGCTTAATTTCTTAGTGGCAATGCTGGTAATTGGAGGAGTAATGAGCCATGTTTCCATTTCATCTAAACCAGAGTTATAGGCTGTGGCTTGGGCATATTTTTCGGCATCGAAAGTTTTTCCCTGCCATTTGCGGTCGCCAGCAATGCTGATATTGGTCCAATCGGTAATATCGATATCTGAATAGTCAACCGCACCGTTAAACTGCTCGTCTATAGCATCGACAGGGGTAACTCCACCGCCTCCACCGGGAATGTCAATAACCACATTGTCGATTCTGATGCTGGTTGACTCGGTATTGCTGCCTAAATATTTGAAAGCGATGGCGGCATTTCCGCTATAACCTGAAAGGTCAACTTCACCTGATTCAATCCAGGTGTGGTCGCTGCTCGACTCGTTGACCATAGTAACAGTAAGTTCATTCCAAGTGGCGGTTTCAAAGTTATCGCCAACGAAATCTGTGGAAATAAGTACAGTTAATGGTTGACTTGAAGTATGAGCCCAATAAGCTTTGGCAGATTTGAAACTGAGAACTTTGGTAGCAATATTGGTAACAGGCGGAGTAATCAACCAGGTTTCCATGGCATCTAAACCAGAATTATAACCAGTAGCCTGGGCATATTTTTCAGCATTAAATAATTTGCCTTGCCATTTTCTATCGCCTTGCTTGGCAATATTTGTCCAACCAGTAGCAGCGATATCAGTGTAATCGGCAGCAGCATCGAACATTTCGTTCACAGCATCAACAGGGTCAACGATACCACCGCCACCACCGCCGGTGCATCTTTCAGCAGTTAGCTGAACTTCGGCCATATTGCGGATATAAAGCTGGGTAGTTCCACGGTAGCTACTTGCTATGGCTACCAATGAGCCATTACCTTCGGGAAGTAAATCACCTGCAAAATTAGCATAGCCACTGCTTCTGATGATTAGGGTATTGCCATCACAATCAGAAAGAGTTCTGTTCTCGGTGGTTAGAGTTTGAGCTCCAGCCCAGGTTTTTCCAAGCTCGGAGGCTGCGAATTCTACACTGTTCAGTTTAATCAGTTGACCGATATAGGAATTGGTTTTCAAATCGGTAATAGTAACTTCTTTAGCATTTCTATTTTTTCCAGCAGCAATTCTAATTACATTGTTGGTAATATCCAATGAATCAAGCAAAACCTGGTCATTGTCATTATACAATCTGGCTCCTTTTAAATAAATTCTAACTGAATCACCTTCAGCAAGGCTTGTGGACGATAAAAGGCTAAGCTTAATGCCACCTGTAACATCCTGCATATAGGCTTCTTTATAGATATTACCATTTTTTTCACCCATGGTAATAACCCCATAAACCGAAGCATCTTCGATAAATTTAAAGACATTGGTTCCAGCCATTGCTGTTAAATCACCAATTGTCTTGACTTCGCCAATAGGAGGATTTTGAGTAGGTGGAACATCAAAATCATCTTTTACGCAACTATTAACTCCCACTAAGAGGGCAAGGGCTAAACTAATACCCAAAACTTTGTTTAATATATTTTTCATTTTTTTATAATTTTCTAAACATTAAAACCTGAAACTTGCATTCAAATAATAAGTAGCTCCAAACATGTAGTAGTACTTATTGGCAAATTTCTCAATATCTTCTGTACTGTATCTGTATTGTTCATAACCACCTGTAATAATGGACTTATTATTCAGGACATTATTGACAGAGAAATTCAAATTGATATAGTATTTATAATCAATGCGCCATGATTTCCCAATATTGACATCTAAAGTTACAGCACTTGGAAGTTTTTCCTGAGCTAAAATAGCGTCGTATGTGGGGTATGATGGTGATAAACCTGAAATAGCTTCAGCTGTTCTTCTATCTGGGTTGATGGGTAAATAGTTTCCATCGAAATAATTGACATCAAAGCCCAGAAACATGAAAAAGCTGGTTTGATAGTCAACACCGGCAGATAGAGCTGTTTGTGGCATACCACCCACATAATAGTTTTTTATATACAATGTTCTATTGCTTAAAACAGCTGTACTATTATCTAAAGTTATTGTGGATGTTGGGCGGCTATCGTAGATATATTCGCCTAAAGCGGCAACCAAATTCAGTTTTAACCCTGTTAGCACTTCAGCCTGTGCGCCAAATTCAATTCCCATATTGCGTTGAGCCAAGCCAGTCATATTATAGTTAATGAAGCTTTGCAAATCTTCGTGATAATAGCTACGGCTTTGGGTTTGGTCGGAAAAACGAGCATAATAAGCCGACAAACGTGCATTGAATTTTGGATATCTCACGATATAATTAATATCAGCTGAGGTGACTTTCTCAGTTTTTAAATCATCGACCACCTGATTTCTTGTTCTATCAGAGAGATAGGAATCGCGAAATTGTGGCGATCTGGTTTGGTACATTGCATTAACATTTACAAAATGACGACCGGTAATTTTATAAATAGCTCCCCCTTTTGCACCATAATTCATGAAATTATTTTTTTCTGAATCACCATAGGAATCCTCTGGGAATAAACCTGTTCGCATATGGCCGGTTCTCCAAAACTGATCATAGGAGACATTTGCCGCTAAATAATAATCGAATTTTTTATATTCAAAATTCATTTGAGCCCATCCCAGGTATTTGTTGATATTGGCTGTAAAGTTATAACCAAAAATATCGCCCACTTTGACAATTCGGTTGGGGTTATTTAAATCGGATTGAGCTGCATTTGGATCGGCAAAATCGCGTTCTGCAAATTTATTGAGGTCAACATAAAAATCGCCACCCAATAAATCTTCAACTACTGTATATCTGTCGCCTTTATAATTATTCAAGTCTATTCCCCCTGTCAGGGTGATATCTTCGTTAATTCTGGTATTTAGTGTAGAAGTAAGATTTATCTTTTTGCTGTCGTTGCGGCGGTCTTCGATAATATAGTTGGATTTTTTTCCATAAATGGTGTTCCCTGAAATTCCATTTGCATTTTCCACGATGGCAAATTCATCGGAGTTTGATTGATAGAAATAATCCCAATCCAACTGACGAAATTCATCATCGTTTTCCCATTTGTTCGCAAGATAGGCTGCATAAGCAGGATCGGAATCTTCGTAATAACCGGGCAGATTTTTATAATAATCGGGTCTTGGATCATTTCCTGTGTACCAGTTTAAGGCCGTAGAACCGCCTCTTCCAAACATATAAGAAGCTGTGGTGGTAAGTTTAGTTTGCTCTGTTGGTGTCCAATAATGGGTGAGCATGAGCATTGGTTTGTGAAAATTGCTGATTCGCGAATTTCTCACTTCACCATTTTGATAACCCCAATATGGGTTGTAATAGTTATTTCCGGTTAAATCATAGGCTTCCTGAACCGTGGCAGTGGTACCGCCCCTTTTACTTGGGGAGCCATATCCAACAAAACCAATGGAATGCTTGCTATTGAATTTCTTCTCAGCTGAGAAAAAATAGGCATAAGCATCGTAGGGTGTACCCTTAACATAGCCTGTTTGCGCCCAACGCCTTGAACCACTGAATGTGAATGCCCACCCATTTTTCATGAGCCCTGTGGCATAAGTTAGCATTAATCGCTGGTTATAGGTTTTATTAAGGAATGAATAGGTGAATTTCACTGTAGGCGAATAACTTGATGCTCTCACTTCCATATTGGTTGCACCACCAACTCCTCCATAATTATATTGTGACATACCAATTCCATTTTGCACTTCGGTATTTCTGAGGGCGTCATTTAACCCTCCCCAGGATGACCAATAAACACGTCCCGACTCCATGTCGTTGAGCGAAACTCCATTCATGGTTACCATGGAATTTTCAGAATCAAATCCTCTGATTCTGAATTTGGCATCTCCAAAAGTATAGCCTGCAGTTGATACAAAGATATCATCAGATGATTGCAAAATCCCTGATATATCTGCCGACTCTTCATCACTTTCCAGCTCTGATTCACTAATAGTTGCCACTGTAACATTTGCAAAATCCTTATTGATTTCTGCTTTTGTAGTGTCAATTGGTGTGGTAACTTGAGCAATGGAATAAGCGGAGATGAAGAGGAAAAAGAAAATCCATTTTATTTCTCGCATATTTTTTTTGATTTTTGATTGCCCCTTTTTTTAAGGGGCAACAAAAATAAATAAATTAATAACAACACAAAGTTTTCTCCCTATAAAGATTCAATTAAATTTGCCGCAAAAAATAAGCACTATCAAATGAAAAATAAACTACTAATTCCATTTATCCTCCTATCATTTTTACTGGTTGTAAAATCAGATTTTGTAAGGGCTCAACAGTATCAGGTAGTCCCGATTGGCTTCTACAATCTGGAAAATCTCTTCGACACCATCGACTCCGAAGGCGTTAACGATGCAGAATATCTGGCTACCGGAAGTAAGGAATGGGATGGCGAGCGATATCTCTATAAGCTCAAAAATATGGCTCAGGTTATTGCTGATATTGCCACCGACAAAAACCCTGACGGCGTGGTGATTTTAGGTATTTCGGAGATTGAAAATAAAATGGTTGTAGAAGACCTGATAAAACAGGAAGCCCTGAAAGCCAGAGACTATCAAGTGGTGCATTTTGATTCTCCCGATCGTCGTGGAGTAGATGTGGGCCTAATCTACAATCCAAAATATTTCAAACTTATACACAGTTATTCGGCTCCTTTCCGCACCAGCGATCCAGAATTCAAATCGCGCGATCAGCTTGTAGTAAGTGGATTGCTTTTGGGCGAAGAAGTGCATTTTATTGTAAACCACTGGCCTTCGAGAAGCGGTGGAGAGAAGAAATCGAGACCAAATCGTAATGCAGCCGCCCAATTGAGCCGCGACATGGCCGACTCGTTGCTGGCTTTGAATCCAAAAGCAAAAATTATGATTATGGGCGACTTAAACGACGACCCCAACAACGAATCGGTAGCTAAAATACTCAAAGCCACCGACGACACCACGCTGTTCAATCAAGGCTATTTCTACAACCCCTTTAAACCGCTGTTTAAAAAAGGAACTGGCTCTTTGGCATACAAAGACTCCTGGAATCTGTTCGACCAAATCATCATAACCCCAGCCCTGATGGAAACCAATGCCTCTGACTGGAAATTTCACAAGGCTCATGTGTTTAAAAAACCCTATATGATGAATCAGGAGGGAAGTTATAAAGGCTATCCCAAAAGAACCCATGTGGGCAATACTTTTCAGGGTGGATATAGCGACCACTTTCCCGTTTACATTTATTTAATCAGAGAAGTAAAATAATGAATAAAGGAATTCTGACAGTTTTAGCATTTATTGTACTGAGTTTTATAGCCTGCACACCCAAAGAAGAATTGGCCGAGCAGTATTATGAGAATGGTAAGGACTTTTTTTTTAGAAATGACCCGAAAAATGCCTTGGTGGAATTTGAAAAAGGGCTGGAACTGGTTCCCAACCACTATAGATTGCTTTACGAATCAGGCAATTGTCATATGAATTTCAGGGAATACAATATTGCTATCGACTTGTATACCAAGGCTATAGAATCCAATCCAAAATATGCCGATGCCTATCATAACCGGGGACAGTGCTGGTTCTATTTAAACAATCACGACAAAAGCTGTTCCGATTGGCTCAAAGCCGATTCTCTGGGTAAACCAAATTTATCAGACAAGATTAAACATTGCAAATAAAACTTGATGAAAACCAAACAAACCCCAAAGAAAATAAATGTAATCACCATGGGATGCTCCAAAAATCTGGTAGATTCGGAGCATTTGATGGCACAGTTAAAAGCGAATAAAATTCAGGTTGTTCACGAACAGGACGACGAAGATTGTGATGCAGTCATTATAAATACCTGTGGTTTTATTGCCGATGCCAAAGAAGAAAGCATCGACATGATTCTGAGTGCAGTGGAAGCTAAAAAAGCAGGCCATTTGGATAAAGTCTTTGTGATGGGCTGCTTATCAGAACGTTATAAAAAAGAGTTGCCCGAAGAAATTACCGAAGTAGATGGCTATTTTGGTGCTACCGATGCCGATTTAATCAAGATTACTCAAAGCCTGGGTGCTGAATATAAGCACGAATTGGTGGGAGAAAGGGAAATTACTACGCCACCACACTATGCTTACCTGAAGATTTCGGAAGGCTGCGACCGGACCTGCTCCTTCTGTGCCATTCCAAAAATCAGGGGGAATCATAAAAGTGTTTCTATGAATATATTGGTAGCCGAAGCCAAGTCGCTGGCGGCCAAAGGTGTGAAAGAACTCATTATGATAGCTCAGGATTTGGTGCTTTATGGCATCGACATTTACAAAAAACAGGCCCTCCCCGATTTGCTCCGGGAACTCGTTAAAATAGAAGGCATTGAGTGGATTCGCCTTCACTATACCTACCCCAACAATTTCCCGCCGGAGGTGCTTCAATTGATGAAAGATGAGCCGAAAATTGCTCATTATGTGGATATTCCATTGCAACACATCAACAACCGGATTTTAAAAAGCATGAAACGCAACCACGATTCGGCTACTACCAGAAGCCTGATTGCTAAAATGCGTCAAATGGTGCCGGGAGTTGCAATCAGAACAACTTTTATTGTGGGTTATCCCGGCGAAACTGAGGAAGAGTTCGAAGAGTTACACGATTTCATTGTTGCTTCGCGTTTCGACCGATTGGGCGTCTTTACCTATTCCCCCGAAGAAAACACTTCTGCCTTTGCACTTAAAGACGATGTTCCCGAGCAGGTAAAGCAAAGCAGAAAAGAAACCATTATGCAATTGCAGCAGGACATTAGCTTAGAGATTAATCAGGGAAAACTTGGTAAGGAATTTAAAGTGATTATAGACCGTATTGAAGAAGAATATTACGTTGGACGAACCGAATTCGACAGCCCCGAGGTAGATAACGAGGTATTAATTGACTTTGAAAGCTTCGATTTGGAGGTGGGGAAATTCTATCAGGTAAAGATAACTCATGTAGATAGTTTCGACCTCATGGGGATTGTGACTTAATCTATTTCTGCAATCTTTCCAATCATCCAACCCTGCTTAAAACCAGGAAAGTTTTTTTAAATTGGTAGGGTTTATATCCAATAATTTGATAACTTTAGGAGTTCAATTCTAAGACAGCCCATACCAGACCAAAACAAAACCTAATGACACAAAAAACACAGAATACAGCCCTGGTGCTTCTGGTTGACGACGTACCACAAAATATACAGGTTCTGGGTAATATCCTTAAAAATCAAGGTTATTCTTTTGCCCTCACCACCAATGGCGATGAAACCTACCAACTTTTGGAGAAAAAAATTCCCGATATCATTCTGTTGGATATCATGCTCCCCGATGAAGATGGTTTCAGCATCTGTCAAAAAATTAAAGAAAATCCTGCTTTAGCCAATATCCCCATCATTTTTTTAAGCGCAAAGCACGATATAAAAGATAAAATCAGGGGTTTTGAGCTCGGTGCTGTTGACTATATCACCAAGCCATTCGAAGAAATTGAGGTTATTCAGCGGGTAAAGAATCACTTACAAGCCAAACTCGACCGCGATAAAATAGAGAAATACAATCAGGAGCTCGAAGAGATGGTGGAACAACGCACCCGGGAACTCATTAAAAAAGAACGTGAAAGCATACTCGCTCAGTTTATGCAAGGCATTATCCATAATGTTCGGGGACCTATTGCCGGTGTTGCCAATGCCATGGAAGTGATGAATATGATGTGCGACGATCTCAAAGAACCGCTCGAAAGAACCGGAATGACTCCCACATTTATCGAAATAAGGGAGCTCAACCAACTGAATAGAGAAAAGCTCAGTTCGCTGCTCAACGATTTGAATTCCATTCTGAGAAAAAGCCGAACCGACCACAGCGAAGAAGAAGAGATTGTGGATTTAAACAAATTGATAGAACAGGAGCTCAACTTTTTGCATGTGGATCTTGAATTCAAAAATAAAGTTCAAAAAGATATTAAACTATTCTCAAAACCCCTTTTACTTAAAATTACCCCCGCCGACATTGCTCAGGTTTTGCAAAATCTGATTAAAAACTCCATGGATGCCATGTATCAGCAGGAAGACAAAACCATAAAGATTGAAACTGGGATCGAAAACGATATGGCATTCTTTAAAATATCCGACAATGGACCCGGAATCGGTAAGGAGCATATTTCCCGCATATTCGATCCGTTTTTTACTACCAAACCCAAGGAGTCGAAAGAAGGAAACCATACCCCCACAGGAACAGGAATAGGGTTAAGATTCTGCAAGAACACCACCGAATCATACGGGGGTTCCATTTCTGTGGAAGAAAACCTGAAAAAAGGAGCAAGTTTTAAAGTAAAAATGCCGCTGTTTAAAAATATCTGATTTTAGATTTGAGCAAAACGAATACCAGCATGGCTAAGACACTGATAATAATGGAGATATTATTCAGCGGAATTGTCACCGGATTGTATTGCCCATAAACATTGATGCATAAATCATAAGGTTCTGCAGTGGTGGCGCCAATGAGTGTCCAATCGCCCGAAGCACCCGATGGACTCAACCAGCACACATTGCTTTCAATGGCCGGATCCGCATAGGTATCGATAAAATATTCCACAGGAACAGGCCATTCGTAGGAAGGTGTGGTATATTTTACCTTGACATAAATCACTTCGCCGGCATTCATGGGGAATTGGGTATTCAAATCGAAAGTATAATACCCAGGATGTCCTGTTGTTTGGGTTGAAACAGTAGATAGTAAACCGGACAGCTGACCTGTGCCAGCATCAAAGTTTCTGTATATTTCCACTTCAATTTGAGTAGCTTCGGCCATGGCATAGGTGCCAATTTGCTCCATGAATAAATTCTCAGAAAGTTGGTATTTCACCAAAGCATAACCCGTTTCTGACCCCGTCCAGCCATAGCTTCCATAGTTTCCGAGCTCATCATAAAGCAAAACCCTGCTATCGTCGTTATAATAATCGAAGGTGGGGAAATAGGCATTGTAAATTAAAAACTGGCTGTCGTTATAACTCACGTAAACAAATCCAGCTTCACCCCAGGTGGGGCCATAGGTATTTTGGCAAATCCAGGCACCTGTTCCACCTGCTGTTACTTTATTGTCGTCCCAGCCCACCACATTAAAAACATGATTAACAGGATGAGTTCCTCCATAATAATAAGTATCGTTGGCATCGTTAAAATAGGCCGGAGTGTAATAAATCAGCGACCAAATCGATCCCACATCCATCACCAACTGCTTTATGGTTGCCATATCGCCGGGAGGATAACGGGAATCGCGGATAAAGAAGGCAGGTGCTTCGCCCACCGGACAATCGGTATTTGGAAGTGTTGTTCCACCCGGATAAGGGTCTTGTGCTTCGAGAAGCGGCCCCGACTGACGGGCAAAATAAGCAGTGGACATCCAGGCATTGCCATTGGTGGAACGGCTATCGAAAAAACCATGACAGTATTTCAGGTTATTATCGGATAAATTGTAAAGCGGCTGTCCTAAAACCAACATTCTGGATTCCACGGTCGACATGGTAGAATAAGCCCAGCACCCGCCAGAACTCTGACTTTTTACCGGAGGCAGAACACCCATGGTTCGCAAGTCGAAATAAGCAGGAAAATCGGGGTTCGATGGCTGATGTTCAGAATAACCCAGTTGTATGGGATAGGGCAAGGCTCCCGTTTCATCAGCGTTTTTATCTGAGTCATTGACGCTTTGAATGGCACTTAGAAAATCGGGATTTAAGGGTTTAAGACTCCCCTGTCCGTATAATCTGTTGCTGTTTAAAAAAATGGTAACAAAAAGGCAAAAAAGGACGATGTTCTTCATAATAAGTAGTTTGTTGTGGTTACTCAAATTTAAGAATAAATCTTTAATCTGTGCATTGAACAAAATAAAAATTAACGTTAAAATCGTCGTTTGTGCACATCGAAAGTTTGCTGGTCGACAAAGGATTTTATTTTTTGCGCTATAACACTAAATATCAGCAGATTGTTTTGCTCGAACCACCGTATGGCTACGGGTGTGCCCCTTGCGGCGTCGGCTAAGCGAATAAGGAGGGTAAACTTATAATGATGAAGCCACATGATGGCCCGTTTATCGTTGTGCACAGCGCTGTCGAAAGCCGCAAACTGCGGAAACCCATTTTTAATAAGCCATTGAACACTGTTCTCTCCTCCCCTGATTGACTTGGCCAAAGCAGCAAGCTCCGGATATTTATTCTCCATAAGCCAGGTAAAAAACTGCTCTTTTCCGCTGATGGCTTCACCAAAGGCCAGCAGAATCTTGGTGGGATAGGTTTCTAAATGTCCGCGTTTCATGACTTGTTTGGTTAGCTAAAACGGTTGGGAAGATCGGAAAAGTTTTTGATTTTTCTCACAAAATGCTCAAAAACAATATTTCGCTGATAAACCTTGGTTACCGGTTTCTGACTTAGTTTCCGCCTTTTTTGGTAAAAATGACCCAAGTGAAAATAGAAGGAAAAATGTGCTTTTATTACAGCCCAGGTATCGCGACGGTTGCCATCGAGAAAAAACTTAATGCCCGCAACCCCGTCGAGCCAAAGCCTCCACAGAAAAATCTGAATCACCCTTTTCGATTCTGCATTTTTCAGGATGAGATAAAAATTATTGCGAAAGTTCAAATAGGTTTTTCGGGGATTGTTTTTGGGTAATGTTCCGCCTCCCACATGATAAATCACCGATTTTGGCTCATAATATATCTGATAACCGGCATTTTTTGCTCTCCAGCAAAAATCTATCTCTTCCATGTGGGCAAAAAAATCGTTGTCCAATCCGCCCAATTCATGAAAAACCTGCGCCCTCACAAACATACAAGCGCCCGTGGCCCAAAATACCTCCTGCCTATCGTCATATTGACCCAAATCTTCTTCGAGCTCCTGAAAAATTCTTCCCCTGCAAAAAGGATAGCCATATTTATCGATAAATCCGCCGCCTGCGCCGGCATATTCAAAATGAGTCTTTTGGTGCCACGAAAGAATTTTAGGCTGACAAGCAGCTATGTTTAACTGGGAATCCATCAGCGAAATGATGGGTTCAACCCAACCGCTTGTTACTTCTATATCGCTGTTGAGCAGCACATAATATTCGGCATCAATCAGTTGCAAAGCATCATTATAACCTTTGGAATACCCCCCATTTTCAGCATTGATGATGATGCGGATTTGGGGATAATTGATTTTAAGAAAATCGATGGAATCGTCGGACGAGTTATTGTCGGCCACAACGATGCTGGCATAATCGGGGGAGTTTTGAACCACCGAAGGCAGAAAGTTTTCCAAAAACTTTTTACCATTCCAGTTCAGAATAACAATAGCAACTTTAACCTTCATATAAGAAAGGCTTAACCTTAGCGAGGATTGTTGTAAAGCTCGCCCGAACGCCCGTCGAAACGGTCGTTGGTGGGTGCATCGATAGATTCCAACTGGTTTCTTTTAAGATAAGTCTGCCAATGGGGGTTGTTGATTTCGCCCACCACATTGCTGTGCAAAAGCGTATATCCATTGGGAACCAAATGCGGATTGTAGAAAACGAATTTCCCATCGCGCTGTTCGCCAATGGCGTAATAATGCCATATTTCATAGGGAACATTGTTCTCTCCCTGGCCACCTCCTGTATCGAACTCCTCATCGACAATGGTATTTGGTGGGCCATATTGCAGATAAATCCTTCCGCGATCGGTTTGATAGCCCCTTTGATATTTGTTTCCGAAACTATTGTCGGCTTTTGTCAATTCAATCTGATAAGCTTTCCAGGCCAATTGGGGGTTAATAGCATCGCGCTGTTGCCAGAAATAGAAGAGATAATTTCTCTTGTAATTCTCTGATCCTTCGCGAAGCAGATTCTTAATGGTGACGCGTTCTGTGGCTTCGGCAATGGGGAAAATACTCTCAATTTGAATATTGAGCGAATCGGTGGAGAATGCGCTAACAAAGGTATTTTCGACAGGTTTTGTTGCCAGTAATTGATTATCCAAAGGAATTTCGGGACGACTCACCTGAAACATGGTTTGGCGTGCTTCGATAAACTCGTTGTTTTTGTTTCTGATTTCGACCACCACCTGATAATTTCCACTGGGTAAGGAGCTGATATTGAATTGAGAAAGAATAACATTCACGGGACGGGCTTCCATTTTCTGGCGCAGAATCAGGTTATTAACCATCTGGTTTTTGCCAACAGGCGACACATAGGCAGTGGCTAAAAATTTCTCATTGGCACCAAAAGCCTTATCGGTATTGTAAATCTCAGAATAAAAAGTGAGCATGGTATCGGTTGAAGGATAGAAATTAGACACATGGGGAACCATATCGTAACCGTTTTTGGTATTGGTTTTCCATTCTGTGCTTTTGGCGTATGAACTAAGAAGCTCTATATCGCTTATTTGCACTTTATTGCGGTTATAATCCAGCTCCACAACTGCGAAAGCCGTGGTGGGCTTGTCGGTTTTATTGGCATCGCTGAATTCAATTTCGAGCTCATATTGACCTTTGGGCAGAAAGAACCGCTGTTGATCGTAGAATAGAATATTTGTTGGGTTGGTATCGTTGACCAAAGGGCTGTTTAGAAGCGTTTTGCTAAACTCTTTGATGCTGTCGTTTTGTTTAAAAAGAAGCAGCAGATTCACCTGAGCCATATATTTGCCATCGGGAGTCGAGACTTTTTTCTGGCCGTTCAAATCGACCGAAAGGTAAGTTTCAATATAAGGACCCAGCTCGGGGTTGTAGAAACGCGCAAAATTTAAACTGGCATTCAGATTCTGAGCCATCAGAAGCCAGGGGGCTAACAAGGTAAGGCTCAACAGAAATATCTTTTTCATTATACAAGTTTTTAAAGGAGGAACTCCAACACATTGAAACCCCAAAAATAACAATAGTTGGAGAACTTTTTCAGGAAAAATTTGGGGGTGATTTGATGTAATGATGCCCTCGCTAATTTCCTAAGACTATTATATGAGCTATCGGCAACAAAACAGATGAAGTATGCATATAAAGACCCGGCGATTGACATTCAGAATTACTTCTTGTGAAAGGAGTATTCCTGATTTTGAATGATGGACAAATGTTTGATGCCAGTTTTACGGTAGCACCTCGCCAACGTAACACACGTGAAGAAAACGA
>DYSN01000363.1 GCA_020718205.1 Draconibacterium orientale | reverse complement strand
ATCAGATACAAGCCCGATGGGTAATTTCTGAAATCGAAGCTTTGTTCGTATTTAGTGCCGTTGAAGTTTTCTTGCAGCCGCTCCAAAACCCGTCCTTCCAAATCGCTGATTTCTATTTCTTCGATTCTTACAACTCCGCTGGTATTTGTTACCAAAAGATTCATGAGTCCATTTGTTGGATTTGGGAATATTTCAATATCACCAATGGTGGTTGTAACTGCTTCGTCCAAACCATTGTATATGATATAGATACCACTTAATGTATCCACATAATAGTTGAATCCTGTCAGATGTGTTTCCGGTTGCGTGATTTCAATACTATAAACGGAATCCATTCGAAGGCCTGGTATATCAATCAAAATCCTGTAATCGCCCACTGGCAGATTGCCAAAACTCCATAGACCTGATTCATTGGTTAACTCAAAATCAACGGTCTCTGCTTCTTTGTCGGTCGGATCTTTGTATTCAAGGATTACATCCACATTTTTTACGGGTTCGCCCTTGCTGTCGATATAAAACACACCCCCGGAAATACTGGAAGAACCGTTGGGAATGGGCAGTTGTTCCTGCAAATGGAAATCAATATTCTCTATGGTGTCATTACCCAAACTGGTAGTAACAATGGTAGCATCGGTCCAATAAAAAGCGTCTTCATACCAGCGGGGATAAACATAGGGAAACTGAGTGTGGTTGGGAATGGCATGGATAAGATATTCAACGCACGATGACATATGCGTAAATTCATAATCGCCATTGCTTTGTATCACAGCCAAATCGGCAAATATGGACAATACTCCATCGGACAAATAGAAGGCTGCCACATAGCCCTGAGTGATGGGGTCGCCATTGGTCTTACTCACATTTCCACTTATCACCACATTGGAATAGGGTTCCACATTCTTTTCTATTGCAGAAGTACATCCTTGTGCATCTGTTACCTCCAGTTCAACCCCAAAGCCGGGCTTATTGGTGATGAAATGATGAACCGGATTTTGTAGGTTGGATTGATTGTTGATTCCACTGTAGGGGTCATCGAAATGCCAGTCCCAGTTTACGATGGAGCCGTTATTGGAATAGGATAAATCCATAAAAATGGCTTCGTCGTCGCAGTTATTCAAGGTGAAGGTGAAGTCGGCAACAGGATTCTC
>DYSN01000143.1 GCA_020718205.1 Draconibacterium orientale | reverse complement strand
CTGATATCCTTTTTCCAACTCTTTTATCTCTCTTTTAATGGAGCGCGTTTCGTGGCTGATGAGATCAAAATTGCCCGCTTCGTAGGCAATCATGAGCTTGATGAGCCTGATGGTTCGGTAGAGTGGAAGGTTGTGGTAGTCTTTCACCTTGAAAACTATCATATTCAGAAACTTGCGTGCCTTGGTGAACTCGTTGTTGCCGAAATAGATGAGTGCTGCATATAGACAAAGTTCTGCCTGACGCATAAGACTGAGTAACTGGAGTTTGTTGTCGAGCAAATCGCGAAGCTCATCCCGCTGGGCATCGGAAATTTTAAAATTTCCGCGGTCGAGATGTGGAAATTGCTCATAAAGAAAAACCAGACAGCTCACATTGGCATTGAAATTGACCGATGGGCTGTTGAGTTTTTTCAGCTGTGCTATAAAATAGGACATACCCTCGTAATCTCTGATGCTACGCAAACTATCCAAAACCCCTTCGATGGTGAGTAAATAGTAAATCGGGGGGTTGTTCCAAAGGTGGCTGTTGTTTTCGAAAAGAGAATTGAGCTCCATATACGACCGCAACGCCGATTTATAATCCCCCACGCTAATTAAATAGTTGGCCTGAAAAAGCTGATGGAGTTTGTTGATTTCGAAATTTTCGATATTCGACGATGATACAATACTCATTTCGCTCACCACCAAATCGTTAAGCTTTTGTTTTTGCTCCTGTGAGCGCACATTTCCATGATGAACCACCCGATATTTCAACAACTCGTAAAGCGACGATTGAGCATTAATCTTTCTAATAATATTGATTATTTCGTTAATTTTGAACTGTTTGGCTAAAATTGACTTCTCGTCGACCATTGGAAAGTTCAGGGCAAGCAGATATTCCAGTTCTAATCTCGTTGCGAGCAATAAGGCATAATAGTTTTCCTGCTCCTGAGCCTTTTTAATCGTTTTTGTCAGCAAATCGAAACAATCATCAAACAGCGATTTCTCGAACAAAATCCGGGCTTTCAGAATCAGATTGAACAAATTATAATAACTGTCCTGTTCCTGCCTCTGATCGAGGAGGGTGTCTAAAAGTATTTTGTAGAGATATTTAACTGTCGCATCGAAGGAGCTCTCTGATTTGAGTTGAAGAAAATTTTCGCGGAGTGCCTCAATGCTGTTCTTCTTCTGATTGGAGATTAAATCGAAAAGAATCATGTAGCCTTGCTTGTGATTTTGGCGTTGTGAGGCCATTTTAAAGGCTTTTTTCTCGTGTTGGGTCATGGAATTGACCAAAAATACCAGAGCTTCCGATTTTAACATGTTAAATATTTTTAAGTTCTGCCTATTGATTTAAAGGATGATATGTAAAAAAATCACTTTTTTTCGCAATCGTTTGCACTACAAAGATAGGTGTTATAATTATCGAAAATGTAGTTTTTTTAATTATCATAAATATCAGGAAAACAGCTATATAAGTAGTGTTTTTTTATTGAATAGTAAAATTATAATTATCAAAACACAATTATTATTGATGAGTGCCCTCCTTATTTTATGCTTATTTTTGTTCACAATCTTTTAAAAATAAGTTAATGAGCAATCAGAAAATCGTAGTTGTAGGAAGCTGCAATACAGATATGGTAATAAAAGCCGATAGGTTACCCATCCCGGGTGAAACCATTATTGGGGGATCTTTTTTCATGAATCCGGGTGGCAAAGGAGCCAATCAGGCAGTGGCAGCAGCCCGTCTGGGGGGAAGAGTGTCTTTGATTTCGAAAACCGGAAACGATGTTTTTGGAAAGCAATCGGTGGTATTGTTTAACTCGGAGAATGTGAATACCGATTTCATATTTTCCGATTCAAAATTGCCCTCGGGTGTGGCGCTTATCACCGTGGATGCCAATGGTGAAAACAGTATTGTGGTGGCCTCCGGAGCCAATGCCAATCTGAAACCTGCCGATGTGGATGCGGCATATAAAGCGTTGGAATACAGCGATATAGTTCTCATGCAGCTCGAAATTCCCATAGAAACTGTGGAATACGTGGCCAAAAAAGCTTTTGAAAAAGGCAAAAAGGTCATCTTAAATCCGGCACCCGCTCAGGCACTTTCCAATTCGTTGCTAAAACATCTCGATATCATCATTCCCAATAAGAACGAAGCCGAAATGCTTTCGGGCATCAAAGTGGTTGATATTGAATCGGCCAAAGAAGCCGCCACTGTCATTGCCAATAAAGGCGTGGATAAGGTGGTTATCACTTTGGGAAGCAAAGGTGCACTCGTATTGGATGAAGGAGAATTTAGTTTTGTTCCATCCATCAAGGTGGAAGCCATTGATACAACTGCTGCCGGTGATACATTTTGCGGCGCATTTAGTGTGGGCCTGGCCGAAGGAAAATCCATCATCGAATCGGTGGAATTTGCCGTGAAAGCCTCCGCCATTACTGTTACCCGCATGGGGGCACAAGCTTCATTGCCTTACCGCTCGGAGCTTTTTCAAGTTGAATAATCAGTTTTACAGATTTAGGATATGAAACTTTATAAATTATTGGTGTTACGAAGCATAGTCAGTGTTCCATTGATTATGATGTTTGTTTTATTCCACATTTCGTCTGGTGTTTATGCTCAAAATGGAGGGAAAATTCTGGTGAGTGGAACTGTGGTTGACCAGCTTAATGGAGAGTTACTGCCCGGTGTTAATATTTCCGTTGCCGCCAGCAGCATAGGAACCATAACCGATGTGGACGGGAAATTTAGTCTGGAAGTGCCGAAAGATGCAACTCTGGTGTTTTCGTTTGTGGGTTTTGAGACCTACGAGTTTGTTGCTCAAAAAAGCCAGACCGTTCAGATAAAAATGAATGCAGCGGTTACCGCCCTCGACGATGTGGTGGTCATAGGTTATGGAAGTTCCACCAAAAAGGAAATTACCGGGAGCATTGCCACTGTGAAGAGAGAAGACTTTAACCATGGCGCCTACAGCAATCCCATGGCTTTGCTGCAAGGAAAGGTTGCGGGTTTGACCATAGTTAAACCCAATGGCGCCGACCCTTTGGCGGGTTATAATATTATTTTGCGCGGAACCAATACCCTCACATCGGGTCAGGGCCCGTTGGTCATTATTGATGGAGTTGCTGGTGCTGAAATGAAAAATATCAGTCCTGAAGAGATAGAGTCCATCGATGTTTTGAAAGATGGAGCCGCCGCAGCCATTTATGGAACCCGTGGATCCAATGGGGTTATTATCATTACCACAAAACGGGCAAAAACCGGCCTTGCCAAAGTAGAATACAACGGTCATTTCTCGCTGCAAGCCTTTCCGCGACAGGTTGAAAACCTAACCGCCGAAGAATTTTCCTCGGCCATAAATCAATATGCCCCCGATAAAGTTTCGAGTCTCTACGGCAATAACACCGATTGGTTTAAAGAAATTACCCGGAGCATGCCGCTGAGTCAAAAGCACAATTTGGCCATCAGTGGGGGAACCGATGCTTTCTCGCACCGCACCACTATTTATGTTGAAAATGCCGATGGTTTGTTGAAAGATAATGAATCGAACAAATACCTGCTCCGAACCAATGTAAATCAGAAAATGCTGGACAATAAGCTGCTGCTCGATTATAACCTGAGTTATAGCATGAGAAACTACAAACCAGCCAATTACGATTTATTCTATCAGTCATTTATAAGAAATCCCACCAGTTCTGTTTATGATTCCGATAATAGTTATTCGGGGGGCTATACAGTGCTCGACGGGATAGATTATTATAATCCTGTAGCCATGTTAAATGAAAGAATGCGGCGGGGAAAAACCAACGATGCCAATGGAAATGTTCGTGCAACATTGAACCTTTTTAAAACACTCAATTGGGTCAATTTTGTGTCGTTTGAGCAATCGGAATGGGAAAGCATGAGTTATAAAACCAAATATTACCCGAGTATTTTGGGCAAAGGTGGCGAAGCAGAAATTGAAAATGGTCGCAACAGCACCCTACAATACGAAAGCACCGTGAACTATTCCAATTCCTTTGGCAAACACTCCCTTCAGGGATTGGCCGGCTATAGTTTTCAGGAGCAGGAAATGAATACTTCCTACATGGTAAACTCAGGTTTTGACAGCGATTTATATGGTCCCGACAATATTGCTGCAGGTTCTGCTCTTGGAATTGGCAAAGCAGAAATGGGTTCATGGCGCGAAAAAAGCAGACTTATCTCTTTCTTTGGCCGTGCCATCTACAATTACGACGAACGATATTTAGCTACCGTTTCCATTCGTCGCGAAGGCTCTTCGAAGTTTGGAAAAAACAATAAATGGGGTTGGTTTCCAGCGGTTAGCGTGGGATGGAGAATTAACAGAGAATCGTTTATGGACAATACCGATTGGGTGAACGATTTAAAACTTCGCGTTGGATACGGTGTTACAGGAAATCAGAATTTCGACAGTTATAAATCGCAAATTATGATGGGAATTGCCGGACGCTTTTTATACAATGGCGAATGGATCAACACCTACGAGCCCACTTCGAACCCCAATCCCGATTTACGGTGGGAGAAAAAGCTGGAGTTTAACGTGGGTATCGACTTCGCTATTTACAATAACCGTGTGAGTGGATCTATTGATTATTATAACCGCCGCAGCACCGATTTGTTGTACACCTACAATGTGCCTTATCCACCTTATATTTATCCCGAGCTTTTTACCAATGTGGGAACCATCAGCAATCAAGGTGTTGAATTGACGCTGAACGTACAAGCCATTAAAAAACAAAACTTTAGCTGGAATTCAACACTCACTTTTAGCAAAAACTCCAACAAATTGGTTAAATTCTCCAACGATGAATTCACCAGTAAATATATAGAAACCGGATGGCTTGGGGGAGCTTTTCCGCTCAACTGTCAGCGCATTGAAGAAGGACAACCCCTTGGAACTTTCTACGGACCGGTATGGCTTGGGCTCGATGAGAATGGGCTCGATTTATTTAAAAATGCCAATCCTGTGGGCAAAGTAGACCCCGAAGACTGGGAGCCCATTGGCAACGCCAACCCCTTCTGCACCTTAGGCTGGAGCAACTCGTTTAACTATAAAAACTGGGATATGAATATGTCTTTCCGCTCCAATATTGGCGGTAAGGTTTTGAATATGTATCGTTTATACTACGAAAACTGGAGAAGTCTTGGCCGAAATATTGTTCATACTCAATTAGAAAATCCAGAGTTTACAGGAAATGGTCAGTATTCATCAAAATATATTGAGAGTGGAACTTTTGTAAAACTCGATAATATTTCGCTGGGGTATAATTTCAAAACCAAAATAAAATACATCTCCAATATCAGAGCCGAATTTACTGCTCAGGATGTGTATACATTCACCGGCTATAAAGGCCTCGACCCTGAAGTTAACCTGAGCGGTCTGGAACCGGGCATAGAATATCTCTATTACTATCCACGCTCCACCAGCTTCACTTTTGGTTTAAACATTACTTTTTAATTTAAAATTTAGCACAAATGAAACGAGCCATAAGAGAAACTCTAATTCAAAGGAGAATGACTAATTTGGCGACTTCCATGTGACCAATAAAAAACAAATTATATACACATGAAACTTAGAAATATAATAGCAGCTTCCGTTTTGCTTAGCATAGCAATGGTGATTGCCTCGTGCACCAAATTAGATGAAGAAGTATACAGCTATATTCCCATCGACAAGTTTTTTACCAACGAGCAAGCCGTGCTGATGAATGCCGGACGCGCCTACACCAAATTGCAGCGTTATCCCGAAGAATTCAGCCTTTGGACGCTCACCGAAATGGCTTCTGACGAAATGGTAGCGCCTGGTCGCGACGATGGCTTTGTGTGGGACAATGGTCGTTGGGACGAGTTACACACCCATCTCATCGACCCCAACAATAAAATTTTAACCTTAGCCTGGAACTCGGTTTTCGAAGGAATAAGTGCTTGTAATGAAGTTATTTATGAAACCGAACAAACCGAAATTACCTTCCCCGAGAAAGATAGAATTGTGGCAGAAATAAAAATTCTGAGGGCATATTTTTATTATTTGGGCATGGATAACTGGGGAAATATTCCATTTACCATCGACTTTACCGATAAAAATCTGCCGGTTCAGACAAACCGCCAATTCGTTTTCGATTTTATTGAGTCGGACATTAAGGCCAATATTCCACTACTTCAAACCACTCCAACCACTGCCTACTATGGCCGCGTGACTCAGGGAATGGCCTATACACTTTTGGCTAAGCTTTATCTCAATGCTCAGGAGTGGATTGGTCAGGAGAAGTTTACCGAAGCCATTGCGGCTTGCGATAGCGTTATTTCGTCGCAGAATTACCGCATTGAAGATGACTATTTTACCAACTTCAAAGTACTCAACGAAACTTCGGTGGAGAATATTTTTGTAATCCCAATGCATTCGGTTTATACCAAAGACCATTTTTACTGGTTTACTCTTACGCTGAACGATGCAAGCCGCGCCACCTTCAATTTTAAAGGTCAAATGTGGGATGAATTTGTACTGGAACCCGGATATTTGGATAAATACGCAGACAACGATTTGCGCAAAAACTCCTTTTTATACGGCCAACAAAAAGATAAAAACGGCAACGATATCATCATCGATGGCGAGCCATTTATTTATACCACCACCATAGATAATTATATGTCCCGGAAAAAATGGGAAGGTGCCCGCTGTGCCAAATACGAGTATCAAACTGATTTGGAGTACTATACGACCGATATGGAAAATGATTTTGTTTTGTTTCGCTATGCCGATGTGCTTTACACC
>DYSN01000142.1 GCA_020718205.1 Draconibacterium orientale | reverse complement strand
CTGTTCATAAACATTGGGAAAACGGTTGAAGATCGGTTCGAGAATAATATTCCAGTCGGAAATAAACAATATTTTCAAGACTTAAGGCCCTCTGTTCCTTTGATGGCGATGACCTCCAGAGATGGCCCCCATAACCAGCGCCCATTGGATAGCTTCTCCAGCAATCCGAACGATCCCCTGATCAGGCTTCTCAAAAGTTTAGCGATGAAGAAATTACCGCCGGTGATACGGGAATTGAAAACCACGACATCGACAAACCCCATTTCATCGAGAATGCGCCTGATCGCCTTGGGGGTAAAGGCATATTCATGGAAGACAAGAAACCGGTTCATGCATTGTTTGGATGGAAGCATTAGCGCAAGGCGCACAAAGAAGGAATGGAAAGAACCGACTTATTGCATCACCGAGCCATAAACCCTTTCAACATGCTCTACCATTGTTTGAATGGAATAGTTTGTCCTTACCGTTTCATATCCTCGTTGGGCTATTTTGGTGGTTTTTTCGCGATGCAAAAGAAGATTGTCTATTTGTACCGCCAATTCACGAGAATCTGAAGCAGGAACGAGTATGCCATTAAAGCCGTCCTCAATAAAATCCGGTGGCCCCCCGGAATCTGTTGCGACAACGGGAACACAAGAAGCCATTGCTTCCAGCAAAACTAAGCCGAAGGGTTCCCGCAGAGACGGAAGTATAAAAAGATCAAGCAACGGATAAATATCCGCAATGTCCCAACGCACCCCGGCAAAGATGCACATATCATCTACGCGAAGTTCCTTAGCATTCCGTTTCAACTGGTCATGCAGAATCCCTGTGCCGATAAAAAGACATCTCAGTGTCGGCCATTTATCCTTCAGATCGGCGATGGCTTGTATAAGATAAATCTGCCCTTTTTCCGGCACCATTCGGCCGACTGTACCGATAATGGGCCAACATTTATAAACGCCAAGCTCCTTTAAAAGGGTATCTCGCACCGGATGCGGGTAAAAAACCTTTAGATCAACCCCATTATGAATAACTTCTATTTTTTCCTTTCCGATACCCATTTTCAACAGATCCCCCTTCATCGCCTCGGAAATGCATATATATTTTGATGTCCGGAAGGATAGAATCTTCTCCACCCACAGGTAAATGCTGCGGATGTACCGAGGCGTCTCAAGATAGTCATAAAGGGATACATGGATCGTGGCGATATGTTTAACCCTGGCCAGCAAACTTGCCACCCGTCCATAAAAATTAGCCCGATAACCATGGGTATGGACAATATCAATATGCAGGATATTTATAAGATATCTAAGTTTTCTTATAGAATTGATTAATTTTCTATAGTCCATGCTGACAATATTGTATTCGATATGCTGATTTTGCAACACGTCTTCTAAAGGACCATTGTATGGAAGAACAATGTGATGCCCAAAGGTCGATTCGGAGTGTCTTATTAGATCGGCAAGATATCTCTCACCACCTCCCACTCCAGATGAATCGATCAAATGCAATATTTTCATTGGATGACTACTGACATTTCGAACTGAACTTTTTACTCTGCAAACTTTGCACCTCGTACAGGATTTGTTCAGCTAATCCTTTGCGACTGTAATGTTTTTCAACGAACGTGCGTCCCCTTCGCGCCATAATGTCAGCTTTATCCTTGTTCATCAGGAGATCCACGACAGATTCAGCAAGCGCATGAGAATCTTCTGGTTCTATCAGAGCAATTGCGTCGGAATCTTCAAAGATATCTGTGGTGCCGGCGATCCTTGACGCAACAACCGGTTTTCCACAAGCCATATAATCAAATATTTTCACAGGGGAACGTAACCCGGCACCTTTTAAAAAGGGGGCCGTGCAGACATCCATCGCATTGATCCAAACGGGCATTTCGTCGTATGCGATTTGACCCGTAAAAAGGAATTTGTCCGTCAGTAAAAACGACTCTGTCTGTCTTTCCCAAGTCTTCCGCATAGGGCCCTCACCGATGATCACGAAGCAGACATCCGGCACAGAACGTAAAATTAACGGCGCTGCCTCAATCAAAACGTGGACCCCCTGATGATCCAAAAGCGTTCCCACAAAACAGACGTATTTCTTGGCTGGATCAAGCATCAGCCGCTTGCGGCAGGTCGCTGTTTCCATTGGTTTGAAGAGGTCTGTATTGGCGCCACTGGGTAAAATATGAAGCCGTTCCTTTGAAATTTTTTGATTTTTTTGAATAATTTTTTCTTTGAGCGGCCCGGTAATCACAAAAACCCTGTCTGACAATCTCATCGTCGTTTCATCAGTTTTCAGGGCAAGCCAATCCGTTATTTTGGAAATAAAGTCTGTTGTCTGCACATTGTTTTTTCTGTAGGGATCATCGTTGATTTCGTAAATGAGGAGGGATTTTTTGATGCTGGCAAATAGCGCAGGCAATATCGATATTCCTCTCCGAACATACACAACATCGGCCTTTAAACGTAAACCCTTCCAAATCAAATAGGCGCTCAAAGCAATATTAAAAGAAATAGAACGTAAAAAAGGCAAATCAAGGAGCGGAATCTGTACGATCCTGAAGGGAAGGCCTTCATCTTTAAAATGATATTTCGGAAGAAATAAAACAACTTGATTGCCAAGAGCAGCAAGATTGTGGGCAAGATCCCATATTTTTACTGTGGCGCCGACAAATTGCTTCCACCCTTTGTCGTGCCAATAAGCAAAAATCAAAAAATTATTGTTGTTCTTTTGCGGGTCCATACGATTCGAAATAACGTGCAACATCGAAAAGAAGTTTTTCCTTTACCTTAACGTAATCCACACCATGTTTCTCAGGCTCGCCAATCCAGTCGAAAAATGCCACATTATCATCGTTCGCTTCTAACTCACGCTTGCTTATAAGTTCATCAACGGTGCAAATAAACCTTGCTGGCGCTCCAGCCCAAACTTCGTGATCAGGAACGTCTTTATTGACAAGCGACAAGGCACCTACAATAGAACCTCTCCCTATACGTACGCCTGGCAAAACCACACTGTTTGCTCCTATGTAAGCTCTTTCGCAGATATGTACTCGACCTACTTTTAATTTTCCTACTCCTTTCACATTCGCGATACTCGAATCATGCATTTCTATGATTGTTCTTGCGGAAATAACCGCTCCATCGCCAATACTGAAAAGAAAGGCATAATCAAGATCAATATAAACGTCTTGTCCTATGAATATATTGTTCCCGACAACACCACCTCGCTGACGAATGAGTTCTATTGGGGTATATTTATAACGACCAAGGATTTCATTCAGTACGCTTAAAATTTTTTTTATCATCAATCAGTCCCTTTTTATTCAAGGTATCTTTGGGCTACGGACTTAACAGAACCCACCGTAATATCATCCAAGCAGCGTTGGTTTCCCCGGCACGCAAGCCACCATCTTGTGTAATGGCATGGACTACACAGGACATGCTTTGCAGTTACCGCCTCATGGATTCCTAAGGATATATAATTTTTTTCAGTTCCTGTTGGACCGAATATTCCGATTGAAGGGACTCCCAAGGAGACCGCAAGCTGGCGAAGGCCGCTGTCATTTGCAATAAACAGGCGGCACTGGGCAATTCGGGATGCCGTCTTGAGTATCGAACCTGTTTCGTAAAGAATGTGTTTCGGAGGAATATCTAAGGCAATCAATTCTTTTTCAATATCTTCTTCATCGGGACCTATAAAAAAAACACATATGCACGAATATGCGTGTTGGAGATTTCTTCCCAACTCCACAAATTTTTCCAGTTTCCATCGTTTCCATGTCTGTTCATTTCCGGAGCCGGGATGTATTCCGACAACAGATGTCTCTACCCCCAAGTCCAAAGATGCTTTCCACTTTTTCCCCTCTTGCAAATACATTTCGGATAGAAACAGGCTTTGCTTTTCGATGACTTCACTAAATGGTTTTCCTATAAGCAACTCCGCAATTTTCATATTCTGCTTTGCCTCGTACTGACTGCCATCCAAGGAGACCGCTTTAGTCAACAAAAAGCCGCGACCCCGCCAATCGGCGCCGATGCGCTCGCGAGCGCCACTGAAAAAGGAAACAAGGCTTAAAAAAACCGGATCTAACCCGGCTGCCCCCATCACAACATCCGGCTTTAATATTTTTAGTTCCTTGATTCCTTTACCTATCTGACCTGCCCTCCATGTCGAACGCAAAAATTTGTAAATTACAACGGTATCAATGTCTTTAACCATATTCAGAAGCTCTGCTGAAGCCTGTGAAGCAGCCATCACATAAACGCGTGCTTCAGGGAAAAAACAATGAAGCATTTTTATGGCCGGGATTAACAGCAGATGGTTGCCTATTCCTCCAAAACCTATAATAATAATCTTTGGTGAAACACGATTTTGTTTAAATCTCGAGAAACTTGAAAATATTTTGAAAGCAATTCTCAATACATTGAATAAAAGAGTGCTTGTTGCCAAAAGGAGATAGGAAGGAAACTCTCTAAAGCGGGATAAAAAAGTAACATTTTTCCGGAAATCAATTTCTTGTTTGTTGGCCAAGAGTATCCTTCTCCAATTCATCAAGCATGTCCGCAATCTTTTTAAAAAGAGTGGTCTGGCGGTATTTGTTTATCTCCCCCCAGTCAGGAGATAGATTTAATGTTCCATTCTTCCAATGTTCGTAAAGGGTTAGGAAAGTCTGTTTAATTTCCCCCGTATTATAAAAATCGACAACGTTCCCAGTCTTAGTACGCTCAATAATTTCTGCCACCGCCCCTTCCGGCGGAACAAGCGCTAATATAGGATTCCCTGAAGCCATATATTCAAAGATTTTGCTTGGGATTACTCCGTTTCCACGCTCCCGGCTAAGAAGAAGCAACAGGAGATCGGCATTATCCTCCTCCTCAAGGGCCTTTGACCTATTCATAAAACCTGTACATTCAACGATTCCAAAAGGATCTAAAACCGACTTAATTGTGATAGCGCCAACGAATCGAATCGTTATTTCTTGAGCAGATATTTTTTGTTCTTTGATTAATTCATTGACGGCCTTCAAAAATCTATCCGGCGGAAAGGTGTCATAGATAAGCCCCGCATAAACAACTGTAAATTGCTTTGGGCTTACTTTCTGTAATTGCACCTTTAGCCGATCGTCCTCGATTCCTATGGGAATAGTATAAAATTTGTCCAATGGGACGGCGTGTTTCATAAGAAACATATTAAATTCAGGGGCTAACGTTACAATTTTATCAGCTTCTGCGACAATCAGTTTTTCCAGATGGAAATGGAACCTTTTGTGGATCGTCGTTGGCATGGGCAAAGCCGGGTCTTCAAACCATTCATCACGAAATTCCGCAATCCAGGGAATTCCAAAACGGCGCTTAAGAAGCAGGGCGATAAGATGACTCGTCAAAGGCCCTGACGTCGAATAAAGAGCTGAAATGTTGTGGTTCTGCATGATTTTAACCGCTTTAGAATGTGCAAAAGGAAGCCAGCCAATTTGCTCGTCAGGATGAAGTAGATAGATACGTATTAATTTGTCAATGCTCTTTATCCGTAGTGGGTTCAGGAATCGATAGAACCAGGTAGAACGAAGCATGGATGCTCTAACTATAGAAACATTGGGGGGTAAATCATCTAACAATTCCGGATCATTTGCATAATACCAATCAGGATTCTTAACTGTCAACACCACTGGTTCCCATCCATGCTGCGGCAGGTGCCGAGCAAGCATTAGAGGCCTTAAAGACCCTGAACCGCCGATAGGTGGAAACAAATAAGATATGATCAGAACTTTTTTTGTGGGAGAGCCCATTTAATCGACAGTTTCTGTCTCAAACATTTAGAAAAATAAATAATTACTGCAATTCCGCTACATCTATCTTTTTAAAGAACAATAATCTGCGCATTTGGCCGAGAATTTTTTTCTGGAACAGAAGATCCGGCGACGCGGCGATCATACGAAAAAACATAAGGAGAGCATACAGCCGGCCTTTGTGTTTCCATAATGAAAAAGTTTCTTGATACGCAATCTCATTAAGCATAGTCCGCTCGCATTTCCGTTGCTCTCGTAAAGACAGGCCCAATTTATCACCATATCTTTTGAGAATTGTAATGGATTCCTCATGGAAACGAACGACTTGGCTCAATGATTTACTGAATGTATGTTCGCGAAAGCGGGCAATATTCTTTAAAATCATCTTTGGCTTTCCTCCCGCCAGACCGATTTTGAGAAAAAATTCCCTGTCAAAACAAAAAGAAAGGGACTGGTCTAACCCTCCAATTTTTCGATAAATATCTCTCGTCCAGAAAGCAGCCGGTTGCCCAAAAGTAGAGCTGAAGGTCGTTTTTACATACTCAGAAAGGCCATCAGGCCAATTGGGAAGAAACACTCTTTTGATACCCTTTTCGTCAAAAACCGTACAGATCCCGGCGACAAGATCAGGCGATGACTTCTCTGTAAATGCGGCCGCTATTTCTGCCATAGCGTTAGGCTCATACAGGTCGTCGCTGTTTATGTAAGCAAAAAGAGTACCTCCGGCTTTCATAAACCCTTTGTTGATGGCATGACTTTGCCCGAGGTCTGTTTCGCTTATCCAATGGTGCAACCAATGAGAATATTTTTTAATAATTTTAATGCTATTGTCAGTAGATTTGCCGTCTATGATGATATACTCCAAGTCGGGATATCCCTGAAGCAGCACGGAACGAATTGTTTCTTCAATGAATTGACACTGATTGAAGCTCGGCGTAACAATGCTGATCTTTGGCCATGGTAACCCACAAGGCATTTCATCAGACAATTGTAGCGACTCTTCAGTCCAAGGCCATCCGGTTTTGCCCTGTGGCGGATCAGG
>DYSN01000047.1 GCA_020718205.1 Draconibacterium orientale | reverse complement strand
GATGGCTCGTTCGGGATTTTAACCCTATAGATACGTGGTATGCGTAGCGCACAAAGAAAAGCCCTTGAATTGGGGCTTTACAGACATTTTGTGCAGAGGCAATTCTTTTCGAATTCCCGAAAAATATGAATCTACATGGAATAGAATCCAGACGAATGATTAATATTCTTCCTCACCATCATCTTCTTCTGGCTCGTCGCCATAATCTTCATCTTCTTCATCTTCGATATCGTCAATGTCACCATATTTCTCGTCGAACTGATCTTTCTTATGTTCCTTCAATAATCCTTCGTCATCATAATCCTCGTCGTCGGAAATAATCTGAATGGCTTTTCTTACCGACATACGAACCATATAATATTTGTCGTCGGTTTCGAAAGGCAGAGCACTCACTGTTTCGTTGTTCTTATTTTTAAATTCAATCAAAAAACGGCTAAATCCTTCAGGATAAGTGAGTTTTATTCTCTCCTGAATTTCTATCGGCAATTTCTCAAAATCGGTTATAACCCGTAATTTATTTGTACTCATCTCTGAAAGCTAAATTAAACGATGTGTTTATGAATTGTGTAAGAGTGGTTTTTTGGTCTCTCAATCACCTCACAAAAATAAATGAATAACTATTGGTTCAACAATTGATAAATTTTTTTTTTGAATTTTTTTTAATCAAAAAAAGTTGAGGGGTGAGATTGGTCAAAACATGATCTAATGAGCTGATAATAAAGAATATATAGGGAATAAAAAGATTCGCTGATAAGTGATCTTGTTAATAAAAAAACTGTGGTTTGTTGTTTTCACAAATCACTCCCTTGGGAGATGGGGGTAGAGAACAGTCGGAAATAATTCCCCATTTCTCGTTAAAGATGGTTTGCTGACGTGTGTAATAGTCGGTTTTGGCTAAAAAAGCGGCTTCATCAATTTTAATATTGTAGGCAATAAACTCATTTGGACCACCGCAGGCTTTATTCCCAAGGGGGATAAATTTCCATTCTTCGGGGTTGCTACATGGAACCGAGTTGGCAATGGTTTGAATTTCCAGATACAGCTTATTCAGAAAAGCCACATCTTCTTCCATGGTAGTGGAATCGTTGATCATATTTTTAAAGGTCACATCTTCGCTTTCGCTTTTATGGCACGAAAATAACGATATCATCATGATTCCGATCAGGGCAAAAATAACTCGCATGGCATTTTGTTTTTTTTTACACGATGTAAAGATAGATTATTTTTGCTAAAGTGTTAATAGTTAGGTTTCAATAATTTAAAAATTTCACACAAAAGAATAAAAATATACAGGGCAATTATATTTTTATAAATTAGCGCATCCAAAAAAACAAAATATCACTTTTTCGCTTCCTGAAATTTGCACAACGACGCCTGTTTCACGAATCTAATAAAAAGCTTAATATCTGTAAACAAATTGATTATGAAGATTCTAAAACGAATTCTATTGGCAGTTGCTGTATTGATTCTCATTATTTTTGCCATTGTTTATTTTTATTTATGGAGGCAATCGCCCGATTATTCCGGAAAGAAATCGGTGGCCGGGCTTCACGAATCAGTAGAGATTTTATTCGATGAATATGGTATTCCGCATATCTATGGAAAAAACCAGGAGGATACCTATTTTGCTCTGGGTTATCTTCAGGCTCAGGATCGGCTTTTTCAAATGGATTTATACCGCAAGCTGGTTCAGGGAAGGGTTTCGGAAGTTTTTGGAGCGGCTTTAATACCCACCGATACCTATTTTCTCACGCTGGGGCTCAACAAATTGGCAACTCAGGCTGCTCAACAACATTTTGGCCATCAGCCCGAGCAACCATACGAAAAACCTGTCGATGCTTATTTGAAAGGGGTAAACGCGTTTATCGAAACCGGAAATTTGCCCATTGAGTTTCTTTTACTGGGCTATAGCCCTGAACCTTTTCAGGTGGAAGATGTTTTTGCCAGTATAAATCTCACAGCACTGGGTTTTTCGTTTGCCCAAAAGGAAGATTTATTGGTCAATTTTATCTATAACCAACTGGGCACAGAATATTTCACCGATTTTTCGAAAGATTTCTACCAACCCAGGGCTTCTCATTTGGCACCTGTGGAGCAGCTCATGAGCAAAAAGCTGGATCAGGCAATGAGTGCGATGGGTTTGCCCTTGTGGGAAGGCAGTAATTCATGGGTTTTGGCTCCGTCGAAAACCAAATCGCATAAAGCCATTCTGGCCAACGACACCCATATTGGATTCAGTCAGCCCGCCGTTTGGTACGAAGCCTATCTCAACTATCCCGGCTACGAGTTCTATGGTAGCTTTTTGCCCTTGGTGCCTTTTGGCGTGATCGGGCATAACCGGAATTTGGCTTGGGGGTTGACTATTTTTCCCTTCGACAATATGGATTATTACAAATTGCAGGCCGTCGGGGACGCAAATAAATACGTGTATTCTAACGATACCCTAAGTATGGAAAATATCGACTTCGACATAAAAGTGAAAGGCGCCGAAAACCACAAATTCTCTGTGAAAACAACCAAGTTCGGTCCCATAGTGAATGAACTCGACGAAATTATCGACTCGCTTTATCAGGAGCCTATAGCCCTTTGTTGGTCGGTTTATCATTTGAATCATACATCAATCGAAGCGCTTTACAAGCTGAATATGGCTCAGAATATGGCTGATTTTCAGGCCGCTTTGCCACTTATCGATATTGTGGGACTCAATGTGATGTATGCCGATGCCGAGGACAATATTGCCTGGTGGGGCTCGGGGAAAATTCCTTTGAGAGACAGCCTGAGCCAGAGTTTTATGTTTCTGAACTCGGCAAATTCTGCGGACGAGTTGAAGGGGTTTATGAGTTTCAACGAGAATCCGCATCTGGTGAATCCGCCATCGGGTTTCATCACCACCGCTAATAACAATCCCGAGCTTTCCGGCGGACGATTTGTGCCAGGGAATTACCTTCCCAGCGACAGGGTGGAACGGATTACCTCGAAGCTCGAAGAGCACCATAATTGGGATGCTGCCACCTGTCGGGCTCTTCAACTCGATCATCATAGCACCGTTAAACGCGATTTGGCTCATTTTATCAGTTTGAAACTGAACCAATTGCCCGCAGAAAGCCGCTATGCAGAGATTTCTCAGAAACTGGGAAGCTGGGATGGACAATACGATTTGCAGGCTTTTGGTCCGGTGGTTTTTGAGCGGATGTATTATCATATTGCCCGTTTGGCTTTGGCCGATGAATTGGGTGAAGCACTCTTTAACGAATCGCTGAGCAGTTATTTGCTAAAAAAATCATTGCCTGTTCTTATCCGGAATGAACAATCGCCCTGGTGGAAAACCGCCGGAAAGGAAACCACCCGCACAAGTATTTTAAATGAAGCCTTCATCACAACCGTTGATGAGCTCACGGCGGAGTTGGGCAACAATTACTCCAAATGGAAATGGTCGCAGGTGCATACCTTAACCCACGAGCATCCCATGGGAAGCCAGAAACCATTGGATCAGAGTTTTAATGTGGGGCCTTTTCCCGTGCCCGGGGGTAATCAGGTGCTCAATAAAATGGAACATAACCTGAGCAATCAGCCCATTCATAAAGTGGGTAGTGGGCCTGCAGTGCGTATGATTATTGACTTTGCCGAAGTGGACGAAGCTTTAAATATCACTCCAACCGGACAATCGGGCAATTTCAGAAGCAACCATTACAGCGATCAGGCAGAAATGTATGTGAAAGGCGAATACAGGCGAATGATTATGGACAAAGTCAAACTACAGAGCTCTAAAAATCAGACATTGTTTTTAAACCCGAAGAAATAATTCTTTTGACTGAAGGATTTATCTTTCAGTTATTTGGAGAGATAGTGACCCATTTTCAGCCGAGTTGATAGGTAGCGTTTACCCTTTTTCAAGGTTTTGTTAGCCGATTTCTTGCTATTAATTGTACCTTCGCAACTCGAAAAAACAATGTCATCAGTTTGCTATCAAACAGCCCATGAACAGATTAAAACGTTTTATTAAAAAGCTCAGCGTAAAGCAAACCACCTATATCGTGAGTGTTCTCATTGGTTTTTCGGTGGGTATTGCAGCTATGGTTATCAAGAAAGCGGTACATCTTACCCAATGGATTTTAACCAGCGATTTTGTCCCCAACTGGAGCAATTATCTCTATTTGCTTTACCCTACAGTGGGGATTCTCATTGCACTTATTTACTCCAATTACATCATTAAGAAAAAAGTGGGACATGGCATTCCTGCAGTATTGTATTCCATAGCCCGCAACCATGGAATCATTCCCAAACACAATATTTTCAGTTCCATGTTCACATCCACCATGACAGTGGGGTTTGGAGGCTCGGTAGGGTTGGAGGGACCTATGGTTTATACGGGCTCGGCCATAGGGAGTTATTTTGGGCAGCTTTTCAAATCGAACTATAGGCAAGTGGTTTTTTATCTGGGTTTCGGGAGTGCAGCAGTGATGGCAGCTATTTTCAAAGCCCCCATTGCAGGAATTGTATTTGCTCTCGAAGTCATTATGATCGATTTTAGCATGTCGGCTCTTTTGCCATTGCTTCTGGCTTCGGTTACCGCAGTGATGACGAGCTATGTATTTATGGGTCAGGGAGCCGTTTACGCTATTGATGAAGTAGATCCATTTCTGGTGAATCAGGTGGTTTGGTATGCATTGCTCGGGGTTTTCACCGGATTGGTGAGTACCGTTTTTACGAAGTTGTATATTGGAATTGAATCGCAGTTTGTAAAGATAAAAGGCTGGTATTGGCGGCTGTTGATTGGCGGCAGCCTTCTCGGCGGACTCATTTTTCTTTTTCCTTCGCTCTATGGCGAGGGTTACGAAAGCATCAATACAGCTTTGCACGGCGATACTTCGGCACTTTTCGAGAAAAGTATCTTCTATAATTTCCGCGAAGACATTTGGGTGATTATTGCCATGCTGGGCTTTATATTGATTACCAAGATTATAGCCACTTCCGTTACTTTTGGAGCAGGGGGAATTGGGGGTATTTTTGCACCTGCCTTGTTTCTGGGAACCTATAGCGGATTGCTCTTTTCAAAGTTGGTGAATGTGGCTGGATTCGAAAAGGTCTCGGAGCGCAACTTTGCTTTGGTGGGCATGACCGGCATTATTTCGGGAATCATTCATGCACCCCTCACAGCCATCTTTCTTATTGCTGAAATCACCACGGGTTACGAATTGTTTGTCCCGCTCATGATTGTGTCGGGGGTTTCCTATGCCACAACCCGGATTTTTGTACCCCACTCGGTTTACACCCATCAGCTGGCATCGCGCGGAGAGCTGATTTCGCACGATAAGGATAAGACAGTGATGTTGATGCTTTCGGTTACCAATCTCATCGAGAATGATTTTAAAACGGTTCGACCCCGTCAGAAGTTGCGGGAACTCATTAAATTAGTGAGTGAATCATCGCGAAATGTTTTTCCGGTGGTTGATGATGAAGGTATTTTTTACGGAGTGATTACCCTCGATGAGATTCGGCACATCATGTTTAAACCCGAACTCTACGATAAATACAATATGGAAGACCTGCTTTTTATGCCGGTTGCTCAGGTAGAACCCGACGAAAGCATGGAAGAAGTAGCGCTAAAATTCAATAATACAGGATATTACAATATGCCGGTGGTGAAAAACAGTAAATATGTAGGGTTTGTGAGTCGCGCCAATGTTTTCTCGGCCTATCGCAAGCTTTTGAAGGATTTCAGCTCAGAATAGTGAAAAAACAGAAATAGACAACGCGCTTTTCTTAATAGAATAAAAATATGGAAAACAAAACAAAACTCAGTGTCAACATCAACAAAGTAGCCACCATTCGCAATGCACGCGGAGGAAATATTCCGAATGTGTTGAAAGTGGCTTTGGATTGTGAGCGGTTTGGAGCTCAGGGAATTACAGTTCATCCACGCCCCGACGAGCGACATATCCGCTATCAGGACGTTTTTGTTTTGAAACCACAGCTAACCACCGAATTTAATATAGAAGGATATCCCAACGAGGAATTCATCAGATTGGTGCTCGACGTAAAACCTGCACAGGTAACTTTGGTTCCTGACCCTCCGGGGGTTTTGACCAGCAATGCCGGATGGGACACCATAAAAAACGAGAGCTTTCTTAGCGAGATTGTGGGGGAATTTCAAAGAAACAATATCAGAACTTCCATCTTTATTGAAACAAATCCAGCACTCATTGAGAATGCCGCAAAAATAGGTACCAATCGAGTGGAGCTATACACCGAAAGCTATGCAACCAACTATTCCGCAGGCAAAGAACTCGCCATTAAAGATTTTGTTCTGGCAGCTCGAGTAGCCGAACAAGTGGGTTTGGGGCTTAATGCCGGCCACGATTTGAGTCTGGAAAATCTAAGATATTTTGCAGAGAATATTCCAGGGCTTTTGGAAGTGAGTATTGGCCATGCACTCATCAGCGATGCGCTGTATTTTGGCCTGGAGAATACCATTCAAATGTATCTGAATCAGCTACGGAATATTCAATAACAAAGAAGAAACAGATTTAAAGCAGAATCGAAAAATGCATTAAAAAAACTGAACCATGCAACTGTTTTATAGAAAATTTGGCGAAGGGAAACCACTGATAATTCTTCATGGTCTCTTTGGAATTAGCGATAACTGGGTGAGTTTTGGTAAAAAAATAGCCGAACTGGGCTACGAAGTCTATATTCCCGATCAACGAAACCACGGCCAATCGCCCCACAGCGGAGCTTTCAACTACTTAGCCCTTGTGGACGATTTGTTCGAATTAGTAGACGAGCTTGGACTGGAAGATGCTGTGATTCTGGGTCATAGCATGGGCGGAAAGGTGGCCATGCGGTTTGCACTTGAAAACCCGACGTTTCTCAGCCGACTCATTGTTGTTGATATCAGTCTGAGAGCCTATCAGGCCCGCCCTCACCACAAAAATATTATCAATGCCATGAAAAAGGTCGATTTCAACCTGGTAACCAACAGGCTCGAAGTAGAAGATATTTTGCGAAACTACATTCAAAGCAACAGCATTCGCCTGTTTGTGATGAAAAATCTTCACCGCAAAGGACAGTTGCAGTTTGAATGGCGATTGAACTTAGACGCCATCTGCAATAACCTGGATGAAATGTTCGATGGAATTGAAGTAAAAAGACCTTTCGAAAAACCCAGTCTTTTCATAAGGGGCGGGGCTTCTGACTATATCATCGATGAAGATATTGAGCCTATTAATCAGGCATTCCCCAACAATACTATGCATACCATTAATGGAGCATCGCATTGGGTACACGCTGAAGCACCTGAGCTTTTTTACAACTATGTTTCGGAATTTTTATTGAAAGATTTTTAACCTAAAAACTCAACAGACAACTTCAACCGAACCTTTTTAAAAAAATAGTGTATAAAAACCAAAATTATTACAATGGATTTGTCTATATATTTTGATCCCATTCAGGAGAGCAGTTTTAATTATTTAAACCGAACCAGCCGCAAAACTTTTGGCGATATATTGGTGAAGTATTCATCCGGCGATTATTTCCCCGATTTGGAAGGTATTCAGCTTGCTATTATTTGCGTGCCCGAAGAGCGTGGACAGGTTGGAAATGCCGGATGCAGCCTGGGAATCGACAATATCAGAAACTATTTCTACGATCTGTTTCCTGGTAATTACCCGGCTCGGGTGGCCGATTTGGGTAATATAAAATCAGGCCACAGCCTACAGGATACCTATTATGCCTTAACAGTGGTTTGCTCCGAATTACTAGAACAAAAAATAATCCCCATCATCATCGGCGGAAGCCAGGATTTAACCTATGCCAACTATCGCGCCTACGAAGATTTGGGACAAATTATCAATATTGTAGCGGTTGACAATCAGTTCGATTTGGGCGAAAACGATCAGGAGATCAATGCCCGTTCCTATCTCTCAAAAATCATACTTCACCAGCCTAATTTCCTGTTCAACTATACCAACCTGGGCTATCAAACCTATTTTGTGGATCAGGAAGCCATAAAACTCATGAGCAACCTGTTTTTCGATACTTACCGACTCGGAAATTTGCGGGCCAATATGCAGGAAGTAGAGCCCATGGTGCGCAATGCAGATATGATAAGCATTGATATTTCGGCCATTCGCCAATCGGATGCGCCCGGAAATATGAACACCACCCCCAATGGCTTTTATGGAGAAGAAATGTGCATGATAACCCGTTATGCCGGCCTTAGCGATAAGTTGAGTTCCATTGGTTTCTATGAGTATAACCCCGATATGGACATCAGCGGGCAAACAGCCCATTTGCTGGCTCAGATGATATGGTATTTTATTGATGGATTCTACAACCGCATGCACGATTATCCATTAGACAAGAAAAGCGACGACTTTAAGAAGTTTATGGTAAAATTGAGCAATCAGGACGACGAGCTGGTGTTTTTCAAAAGCAAGAAGAGCGACCGCTGGTGGATGGAAGTGGACTGTTCGGCCACCATTAAAGCCAAATACGAGCGGCATTATCTGGTTCCTTGCAGCTATCAGGACTACGAAAAAGCCCTTTCCGACGACATTCCCGAGCGCTGGGTTCAAGCCTATCAGAAATTGATGTAAAATTTTAAACAAAAGGATCAGAGATGTTGGTCCTTTTTTTATTTAGTAAAATTTTAGATTTTTCCTGGAGATTAAAAGATGATAAAAAGCTTCGTGCTATTTGTTAAATAATACCAAAAAAATATGGTTCTAACAGAAGAAAATTTAATAGCATAAATACGAAGCTATTAAATAAGAATACCATTTTGACATACTCCGTGGCCAAAATTGTAATATCCGGAAAAAAAAGATTTATAAAATAGTTTATCTTTGTGGAATGAAAACACTGACAATCAACATACCAGATACCTTGGATTTTGACAACAAAGACCTTGTCATGATTCTTGCGTCAAGACTTTACGAAGAAGGGAAATTGTCGTTGGGACAAGGTGCAGAATTGGCAAACTTATCCAAACGGGCATTTGCTGAGTTACTTGGAAAATATAATGTTTCCATTTTTAACTACCCGGCATCCGATATTCTCAAAGATGTAGCGAATGCATAAGATAATCATTAACTCATAATTTGTAAACCATCCCTACAAACCTAATTTATCAACGCATCACCTACCCAACCACAGCCACTTCAAAGTGCATACCATCGCGGCGGGTGAAATGACCTCCCCAGTAAAATCCGTTGTCATTGGCTATTTCTACCAGATTCCGAACGCTGCCTTTTTGTCCCACCAAAGCCGGAACGGTTCCAAGTTTGTTCCACGCGTAGTTGATGTCGAAGGCAGTTCCAAAAGCATGATTGCTCAGAACGGTTTTGCTTCCCCTTACAAACCGGGGATTATAGGCACCTTCCCAGGTGATTACCAAATTCAAAACCCCATGTTTCTCCCAATCATTAAATAGTTTAACTAGTTGATTGGCTGCTTTTTGGTGAAAATAAACCGTTTCACTTCCTTTGATGGCCTTTAGTTGTTTCACGCTCACTTTCACCACATTTTCCCTATCCCAGCCATTGGTAATTTTAATATTCTCGGCATTGTCGGGTTTGGGGTCGGAGATAAATCTGAGCGGCCCAAATAGCTTTTGTCGTTCCTCGTTGGAAGTAAGTGGTTTGAAATTGGGTTTGGCGGGAAAAAGGTCGCTCGTAATGTCTTCCTGCTCGTCCACAATCATTCCAAACCCCAGAAGCATGGCTTGTCCGACCGAGAAATTCCCCACAATGCCATCGGCTTCGAGCTTATATTTCTTTTGAAATTTCTTAGTGGCGTCTACCACCAACTCGTCGAACTTTCCGTGGATAAGGCCAGTATAGAACCCTTGACCCAAAAGAAAATACTGCCATTTTTTTACATCATTGCCTGCGCTGCCTGATTTTAGTAGTTTCATAATACTTTGATTTTAGGGGTTATAATTTGATTTTTGAAAATATTCTGAATCACTCCAGGGCCCGAAGCTCCGATTTGGTGAATAAATCGGGCAGAAATCCCCGAAGCTCGGCGTGTAATTCCTTGATTTTATGTATTTATTCTTAGACATTTTGTTTAAAAATCCGTTGGAACTAATTTTCTTTCCTTTCAGGATATTTTTTTATCATGAACTTAAAGCAGTTATAAAGATAATCTATCAATCCCCAATCAGCAAATAGATGTCTTCGTTGTCTTTTTTCATCATATAATGCTCGCGGGCAAATTTTTCAATATTATCGGGGCTATTGAACAAGGAATGATAGGTAATGCTGTCTTTTTCAAGCTCTTGCTGATAGTATTCCTTATCTTTTTCGAGTTTACTAAGCTCGCTGCTCAAGCGATATTGGGCAATAAAATTGTATTGATCGAATATCAGCAGATAGACCAAAAAAATAACTGTAGCAATTACATACCTGTTTTTAAAATTGATGAGCTTAAACATTCAGCAAAATTTTAGCCAAAGATAATAGGTGGTTTAGAATTAGGATAAGCGAATTCAAAAAACATTTTAACCAGATTATGTTAAATGGTTTTGGGAAACTTTCAGGGAACAGAAGCCTATGTAAGCAAAAACTGATGGATTTTGCTGCTCAGAATATCTATGGCCACATGGTTTTTTCCGCCCTGAGGAATAATAACATCGGCAAATTTTTTAGTGGGCTCAATAAAAGTTTGATGCATGGGCTTCACCCATTTTTTATAGTGGTCCAGGGTTTCAACATAGCTTCGTCCGCGTTCTTCCATGTCGCGGCGGATGATGCGCATCAGTCGGTCGTCGGAATCGGCATCCACAAAAACCTTGATATCCATCTTGTCACGCAATCGCTTATTGGTCATAACCAAAATACCCTCGATGATGATGATTTGAGTGGGTTTTATTTCAATGGTTTCTTTGGCGCGGCTACAGGTTACATAGTTATAGATGGGCATGGAAACCGTTTCGTTTTTGGTGAGCATGTCCAGGTGCTTGATTAACAGATTAAACTCGATGGAGCTGGGGTGGTCAAAATTAATTTTGGTTCTTTCTTCAGGTGCCAAATGACCATTGTCCATGTAGTAAGCATCTTGTGGAATTACAGTTACCGACTGCCGGGGCAGGCTATCCATAATCTTTTTTACTACGGTTGTTTTTCCCGATCCTGATCCGCCGGCAATTCCAATAATGAGCATGGTGGTATTGTTTATTTTGAAAAAACAAATTAAATTATTAATAATGAAAAATCCAATGAATTACTTTTAAACCCAAATTCACAAATCTTTAACTTATTTGCCCCGTTAAATTTTCTTAACTACAACTAATTGAAAAACTGTTTTAATGGTTTTTATCTTTATTTTGCAATCAATTATTGATAGCGGATATGAGATTATTGCTAATTTTGTCTTATGAAAATAATTTACAAAGTACCGGCAACTTTTGAAAAAATTATTAAACCAATAGAAAATACCCTATGAGAAAGTATTATTTTTTAGTCATCACCCTGCTGTTAACATTCAGCACAGCCATCACTGCGCAGGTATTAACACCAGTTACCTGGGACATAAAAACCCGGCAAAATGGCGATGAGGTAACAATTACCTATAAAGCCAGCATCGAAGAACACTGGCATTTGTATAGCCAGCACATCGATATGGCGCCTCCCGCAACCACTTTCAGTTTCGAGAAAAACGGGGGTTACGAGTTGGTGGGCGAAATAGCCGAGACCGTAGCTATTGAGGAGTTTGATCCTAATTTTAATATGGTTCTCAAGTATTTTGCCCATGAAGCCACCTTTACTGCAAAAATCAAACTGCTGACCAAAGATAAAGTGGTGGTGAAAGGCTATATAAATTATATGAGTTGCGACGATACCCGATGTTTGCCACCTGCTGATGAGGAGTTTGAATTTACCTTCAACGATAAAGCTTCACAACAGGTAGTTAAAGCCGATGATGAAGTGAATAGTCTTACCGGCGAAGGTGAAAATAGTTTGTGGGGATTCTTTATTGTTAGTTTTCTGTTTGGGTTGGCAGCCATTTTAACCCCCTGTGTATTTCCCATGATTCCTATGACTGTTTCTTTCTTCATGAAAAGTGGCGAAAATAAAGCAAAGGGAAGGTTGGAAGCCAGTATTTATGGTATCTCCATTGTGGCCATTTATGTGTTTATAGGTTCTGTGCTTGCGGTTATAGCCGGCCCTGATATAGCCAACTGGCTCTCGACCCATTGGCTGCCCAATGTGCTTTTCTTTCTCATATTCGTGGTTTTTGCTGCTTCATTCTTCGGCATGTTCGAAATTGTAATGCCCCATTGGTTGGTAAATAAATCCACAGCCAACGAAGACAAAGGCGGTTTTATAGGTCCCATTTTTATGGCGCTCACCTTGGTATTGGTTTCTTTTAGCTGCACAGGTCCTATTGTGGGGACTATTTTAGTGGAATCGGCTGGCGGACAATTCCTTAAACCCATTATTGGTATGTTGGGATTCTCTTTGGCTTTTGCACTTCCATTTACAGTTTTTGCCTTCTTCCCCCAATATCTCAACAAATTACCCAAATCGGGCGGTTGGTTGAACAGTGTGAAAGTGGTTTTGGGTTTCTTAGAACTGGCATTGGGATTGAAATTCCTGAGTGTTGCCGACCAAACCTATCATTGGGGATTGTTGGATCGTGAGATTTATGTGGCACTTTGGGTGGTAATTTTTGCACTCATGGGACTCTATTTACTCGGTAAACTGAAATTTGCTCACGACAGCGATGTGAAATTCCTCAGCGTTCCCCGCTTATTTCTGGCCATTGCCACTTTCTCGTTTGTGGTTTATTTGATTCCCGGAATGTGGGGAGCACCGCTAAAAGCCTTATCGGGTTATATGCCTCCCATGCATACCCACGATTTCGACATGAATAAAATTGCCCGCGATAATGCCGGTAGCGGAGGAGTCATTGCCAAAGCAGAGATTTGCGAAACCCCCAAATATCACGATTTTCTACATTTGCCCCATGGGTTGGAAGGCTATTTCGACTACGAGCAGGCTCTGGCCTGTGCCAAAGAACAGAACAAGCCTCTGTTCATCGATTTTACAGGTCACGGCTGCGTGAATTGCCGCGAAATGGAAGCCAATGTTTGGGCCGATCCTAAAGTGCTCGAAATGCTGCGAAACGATTATATTGTAACCGCACTTTATGTGGATGATAAAACCACTCTGCCAGAAAACGAATGGATTACATCAACCTACGACGGTAAAGTGAAAAAGACGGTGGGAAAGAAATTTGCTGATTTGCAGATTACCCGCTTTAATATTAATGCCCAACCCTATTATGTGCTCGTGAATCCCAATGGCGAATTGCTCGTTCAACCCAAAGCCTACGATTTAAAAGTTGACAATTTCGTTGATTTCCTAAAACTCGGATTGCAAAATCATAAGGACGGAAAGACAGTGGGGAAATAAATTCCAGGATTTTTGGTCCGATAAAAAAAGAGAACTTCTGTTTTGAAGTTCTCTTTTTTGGTTTATAATTGACAGGATATTCCTACAGAATGATTCATTTATAAATCATACTGTTGACCTCAGAGATGTCACTCATTTATAGATAATTATGATGCAAGGAATATTCGACCCCGGCTGGGGTCGTACGATATTTGTCTTTATTTTTTTATCAGTAAATCTTGAAGGATTTAATTGGAACTGGCCAAAGATACTATATCGTCAATGAAATTTTTCGTTTGATAGATTAATGGTTGTACAATTTCTTCATCAAATGTTTCGAAAGCACGGGTTAGGCGATAGTTTATATAATCAGTGTTGCGATTCATAATTTTATTCCCTCGTTGCTAATGGCATGATAAAGTGGGGATTGAGTAAGATAGGTAGTCCAATAGTTTTTCGGATAGATGAAAGATGAAATAACTTGTCCGGTGTCAAGCTCCAGGTCGTATAAATCGTTTCGGAACATATCTTCAACTTCCATCGAAATTTTTTCCTTATTCACCAAAATCAGGATGTCCCAATCTGATTGAGCGTGAAAATCCCCACGTGCCCGGGAGCCAAACAAATATGCCTCGGCATCAGAATCTTTTGAATGGATTATGAGTGATATTTTCTTAAGGATATCTTCGTTTCCCATTGGATGATAGTTTTCCCAAAAGTAGGAATATTTTTTTCGGGTTATGAAAATTTCCAAATTTGCGATGCCGGAAATCCTACAATCTTTAAATATTCATCAGTTTAAAGGGGGATTGACTTGGGATTCATTGAGCATTTGAAAGAATAAGAAATTGTATAAATAAAAAAAGAGAAACCCTTTAAGGACTTCTCTATTTTGGTGTGTAATTCTATAACTGATAGTTAGCCACAAAAACCACGTCCGATACGGTTTTGGGTTGGGGAGTGGAATTTATGGAATGGTGCACCGATATCAAAGCTCCCCCCGGTGTCGCTTCCAGGGCTGTGATGGTTTGTCCATCGGTGGTGAGTCCCGGATTGGTGACCACAAAGCTATTGCCCGATCTTTTGTATAAATTCTTGTCTTTTCCGGTTATCATGTAAATATCATCGCCCGAAAATGCCAGCTCCTTGTACACCCGCACCGATCCTGAAATAATGGGAATTTCCTGGGGTATGGTAAGTCCGGTAACCACTGTTTCGATGGTGCTTCCATTAAATTTATAGACATCGAGTATGTCGGTTCCATAACGTCGAACCACCATATAGGGCTGGTCGTTCTGGTCGGGATTTTTGTGCAGAAAAATGGTATGCTTGTACTCCATGCTTTGGGTTGTGCCTATGCTTCCAATGCCACTGAGCGAGGCCACCGGACTAAATTCTGATCCATTATAGCCGGTGATATTGATTCTCCCGTTTTCAGGAGTGCCATCATAACTCAGCCAGACCCAGAACATTCTGTCCATATTTCCAACCTTCGATGCATCCCAGGTAGTGCCGATTCCAACGGTGGTCATGGCTTCTACCAATTGGCCATCCCAGGTGAAGGTTGCCGGCTGGTAAGTATAGAGCATGGGCCGGCCACCGTTGCTGTTGAACGACATACTCAGCATGAAAAACTGATTGTTGAACTGGCTCATAAAACCAGCATTGGATGAGGAAGAAAAGGGTCCGTTGTGGGTGTTTTGGGTGTGATTATGATACGATGCCCCAATGCCCCCATAAGAACCATGAGCACCACCGATATAGGTATACGAAACCAGCTCACCATTGGGAAGAATCTCATAATCGCCATAAAAATACTGTGATTGAATAAATACTTTTCCGGGCGAATCTCCCGAAATTATTTCCCCTTCACAGTTAAGTATCGCGGCATTACCTTGCATTCCAAGTGCTGGTACAACAAATCCTGCCAATATATCGATGCGATTGTTGCGCTCCATAATTTTCTCCACTATGGCCTCGTGATTGTTGTTATTGGGCTGGCCTTCAACCGGCGCATAATTATAAACACGGAATCTAAAAGTTCCCCCATGGGCGCTGTATTGTGCCTTGGCAGGATTGAGTTCTGCAGCAATGGTGCTGCCCCCGTCAGCGGGGTCGTCAGTAGAATCTTTGGTGCAGGAATAATTTAGTATTAGAGTGATGCCAAGAAGCAAGGCAAGTAATATTTTGTTCATAAAATTTTTTTTAAGGTTTTGAGCAAAATTAGATTTCGATGATCAATTGATACATACGGCAGATGGCGTATTCCGGGTGGCAAAGTTCCGGAAAGTTAAAAAACCGGGGGCTTGTTTACCTAGGACTAAGCACTATATATTCTCGAAAACTGAATGATTTGGTTGTTTTGCTTAATTGCTACCGCTGAGCAATGGCTTAGGTATTCGATGCTGAAATCGTGTGATGAATTAAAAATATTTTCTCCATGTATTTGAAATAGTCCTCTACATTCAAATTGCCCGTTTGCATCGAATCGCAATATTTTGTGGAGGTTATTGGATGGCGAAACAACAAACCATGAACCGGCTCCTTCGCCGCTCAGCCATTTTGCGTGGGGAGGGATAGAAGAAGGACGGGCGGGTTTAGGTAGTGTATTTTTTAGTAATGTTTTGTCAAGAATCCGGGTTGGTGAGAAAGGTGTGGTTTTTAGCCATTTCGGTACTGTAGTAACCTTATCCATCGCTTTAACATTGCTCAGAGGGGTGGGGGTGATTGTTAAAGGAAATTGGAGTCTGATGGAGTGGAAGTATAAGGGTTTCCCAGCTAAAATACAGTCATTTACAAATCTGCTGCAATTGCTTCCGCCCCAGCGAAAGGGGCCATAGGGTATCGGGCTTTTGTCTTGCATTGATTGAGCCTTCTGAAAAGATTTTTCAAAGTGAACCTGGGTATAAGATGCAAACAGAGCCCCTTCGCCATGACATTCCGTATTGTTTTGAAGCTCTGTTAGAATTTCCCTCAGGTTTTGAATCTTTCTCCCATTGACAGATATTTGAGCTTTTTTGGAAATTTTTAATCCATCGTCGGTGGTATGGCTTCTTACCCTTCCGGTTTGAAAAGGAGTGTGATAGCGACCAAAATCGAAGTAAAAACAATCGCCCGATCGATTGACCAGCACCAAAGCCGCGTGACCTACTTTATAATAGTGATTCTGACTAAATCTCAACCAATTCATCACACCATCGTACCAATAACCTGGTTGTTTGCAAAAGGTTTCGGGCCAGGCTAATGCTATGGCAAATCCTGTACGCTTATTTTGTGGTTTCATTTTTTTCTGCTTCAAGCATGTGTCCAATGTTGATGATATTGAAAAAAAACTCGTCGATATCTTCGTGGCTAAGCTCCCCATTTGCGGCTACCAATCTGATGACCAATTCGTTATTCAGATAACCATAGTTAACAATTGATTTTCCACTTTTTCTAAGCGACTCTCTTAGTTCAAGATTGAAGGCATCAATATTGGTTTCGATGGTGGGTTTATATCGAAAGCAAACAGAAAATGACTGACGTGGAGCCATCAATTGCAATCTTTCAGAGTTATTCACTAATGTTTCGGCATATTGAGCCATATGAAAGAGTCGGTCAATTCGGGCTTCGTATCCTTTTTTGCCGTAATATTTCCAGGCAAACCAGAGTTTTACAGCGTCCACTCTCCGGCCACACTGGATAGATTTCTTTCCCAAATCTTCTATATAATCTATATCGTGGTAAATATAATCGGTATTTATGTCGGTAATATTATGTTGTAGAACGCCCCGTTCCTTTACCAGCAGTGCCGAGCAAATGAGTGGAATATTCATAAGTTTATGAGGGTTCCAGGTAAAACTGTCAGTTTGTTCAATACCCTTTAGCAAGAGACTATTTTCTTTGCTTAGAATCGCTGAACCCCCAAAAGAACCATCGGCATGTAGCCAGATATGGTGCTTTTTGCAAATTGGAGCCAATAGATGAATGGGGTCGTAGGCTCCCAGAAGTGTTGTTGCACAAGTAGCTGCCACAAAAAATGGCTTTTCACCCCGAATCAGCGAGGCTTCAATTTCTTTTTCCAATTCCGATGGAATCATTTTCCCTTTTTCATCGGATTTTATTTTTATTACCTGACTTGACCCTATACCCAGAACATTGGCGGCAGTGTCGAAAGAGTAGTGGGCCTGGTCGCTGACAAAAGCCACAAGCCGCTGATTTCTGTCATAACCCAAAAACCGGCTTTCGGGAGCAATTCTGTTGCGGGCCGAGAACATGGCAATAAGATTGGCATTGCTTCCGCCGCTAACAAATATTCCATCTCCTTTTTCGTAACCGGTATATTGATTCATGAGCTCAATCATTTCAGTTTCTATGAGAGTTGCTACTGGAGCTACCTCATAGGTGTACATGGAGGTGTTGGTGAGCGTGGTAATGAGCTCGCCAATAAATGCAGGAAGGTTGTAGCCTGCATAGAGTTGGTTGAAAAACTGTTTGTTGCCAGTTCTAACCGAATGATCCAGGTAACTGTCTATGAGTTCCAGAAACTCATTTTCCGATATCCCTGTTTCGTTTATTGCAAAATCAATACTTGTTCTCAGATTGGCAGGTGACTGATATTTCACGGTGGCAATACCTTCTTGATTATTCGTGTTTAAATAATTGCGCATTTTTTCGAAAGTATCTGATAATATGTAATTTGTGTTCATATTCTGTAAATTTTAATTGCTAAGATTTTGTATTTTATTTTCCATTAGGTTGAGAATCTGAAATAGCTTATTTCGTTCGTAGTAGGGCTTAACCAGATAAAAATAATCGGTTAATGCTTCCTTCGACAGGGTATTAAAATGGGTCTCTGAGAGCATAAGTTCCTGATTCATATTAAGGTATGCTGAGCCCATGGTTGTTACTTTTTTTTCAAATTCTGGCAAATAGACCACTGCATCTTTCGATACATCGGAGGTCCGGCTGTTTGAGCCATAAATATGTAGTGTAGAGAAGTCTTTATTGCTCCCGTTTCCCATGAGGTGGGTGAGATCGCCACAAACCGAAGCTACATTGCCTTTATAATAGGTGTCTTTTTGGGCAAGACGCAAAGAATCTTCTTCTAATCGATACAAGCGATGGGTGGCCTCGCCAAAATAATATACACAGCCCCACTCCGTATAGCCATGGTTGTGAATGGCCGTATAATCGCCCGATTTCCACGACATCAATAATATCTTGAAGTTTCCGTTGTCAAAGATCAATTTTCTGCCATAGCTTTGATAATCAGGATGCTCAAAACAATAAAAGGACTCTACGTCATTCTCGGTTAACGAGACTTGATCCACTATTTGATAAATGAGTGTGTTGTTTAAATTGGGCTGGTTTTGGATGTCAGCTATTAGTTTTGCTATATTTTTAGAGTATTGTGGTTGCATATTTTTCTATTTTAGGGCTTTATATATTCTGTCACCATGTTATTGGTTTTAGGGTTATAGCCGTGGAGTTCAATAACAGGAATCTCAGGAAACCAGAAACTGCCCCCGGTTATGTGAATAAAAATTTGAGTTACTTCGATCTCCCGGTTATTGGAAAGTGTGAAAACTCTGAATTGGTTCAGCGCATTTCGCTTGAGTTCAAATACTCTTTTACTATAGCCGGCAAAATGAAATTTGAAATAGTCATTCGTTTTTACATCGTAAACGATTCCATAGGCAAATTTTTGTTGAATATAGGTCAAGGGTTTCTCCTGTTGATTTTCGGCATTCATAATCCAAACTGCTTTTATGGGGTTTGTGACATCGGGAATCTGTTGATTTCTCAGATTTAACAAATAATGAATCTCGTTTTTGTCTTTACTGCGGGCAATGTGAAAAAGGCTGCACAAAGAGTCTTGATGTATTGGATTGTCTGCCATAATCGACAGGCTGAATGTCACAATCATCGCCATGATAAGTTGTATTTTATTTCTATTTACCATTTTCATATTTTGTGTTTATCATTGGTTTTCTACGAAGAAATAATCGGATTAAAACCGTACAGTATATTCCAGTGAAAGGGAAAACTGGCTCAATCCTTCGGGTCTAACTTTGCGCGCTATAAAGGGAAATCCTACAGAAAGTTCCAGATTTGAAAAGTTGGTAATTTCTCGATTGATATTGGCATTGGCGTTGATGGTTAGTCCACCACTACCTGCCAACACAACTTTTTCTCCTGTCGGGTTAGTGTATTCATCATCTTTTAAATGATAAATGGGTAAAATACTGTAGGTTAACAGGGTATTCTTTTTCAGCGTTTTGAGCCCGTGAGAATAGGCCACCCTGATAAGAACATCGCCCGAGCGGACAAATCGATTTGTCTCCGGATACACATGACCCAGTTCTTCCGGGTCGAACGCCGACATCAGAAATTCATTGTTGTTTTGTGTGATGGGTTGTTGCCAAGCGGCTACAAATAGCCAGTTCGATTGAATAAGCTGGAATCCCAGAATTAAATCAATGGTTCCCAGGCTTGTTTGGTAAGCCATAGGCAGTGATTTGTTATTGAGTTTTCTGTTCGATGTGCTCAAAGGGAGCTTGATAGCACCCACGATTCCTACTTTATTCGCGCTTTGAAAAAGTGATGAGATTATTAAATCGGACAAACCACCAACCGATGTCGCCTTACCATATCGCCAGGTGCCGGTTGCTTTGGCCGAAATGCTCCAGGCTGAATTTATCTGAAGAGAATAATCCAGATAAGGGTTCAGCATCCAAACATCATATCTGGTGTTTCCTGCTGCAAGACCAGTTTTTAGGGTGCTTCGGTTGTTTTTTGTGTTGCCTGGGTTTGTGAATATTTCTGATTTTATCCCGTTGATGGTACAAAAACCCGCATCGCTACATCCTTGAGAAAAGCCGGCAGCGGCGCAGACCAACAGCATTATGGTAAGATTTAAAAATTTCATAGATGATTAATATATAATAATTTGTGGAAATATTATTTGCCGTTTTGGTCTCTGTCCGCAGGATTTGGAAGATTTTTCAGTATTTCTGCGGCTGTAGACCTTTTTTTATAATCAGGATCAAAATGTCGCCATAGAATTTTTCCGTCGGTGCCTATGATATAGGTCGCCGGAATGGGCAATCGTTCGCTGTTGTCGGAGTGGGCATCACTTAACCGAGCACCTAAAACCACATTATACAAGAGGGCTGTGGCGCTGCCGGGTTTAAAGCTCACATCGTAAAGATTGGAAACCACATAACCATCGTCGTGCAAAAGCGAAAAGGAGGTATTGGTTTTTTGTTGGGTTTTTACCGATAGCTCTGGTTTTTCGGGTGAAATGGCCACCAAAGTAGCACCATATTTTTCAATGGAATAAAGGCTATCCTGCAGATTACTTAGATGTTTGTTACAGACCGGGCACCAATGTCCTCTGTAAAAAACCATAACAACCGGCCCCTTTTTCAGTGCGTCGTAAAGACGAAACATGGAACCATATGTATCTTTAGCTTCAAAATCGGGGGCAATCTGTCCAACTTCGATGCCGCGGGCTTCTTTTGCTGTTTTATATTCTGTTTGAGCCATAATGATTGTGTTTAAGAGAGCGAGAAGCAAAACAAATAATGTTTTGCCTCCCGCCATGTGACGAATAATTGATTTATTTTCCCGAACCATTTTTTCCATTCTTTAAAAAGTCGGCTGCACTTTGAAATCCTGTGGCTTTAAAATTCACCATGGCATCTGGTTTTAGATATACATAAGAGGGAAAGCCTTTTAATTCATAGCGTTCCATTATTTGTTTCCCTTGCTCAGATTCTGCATCGATGGTGAGGTTCACAAAATTGGTGTTATAGTATTCTGCAACATTGCTATCGGTGTAAACTTCTTTCTTCATGCGTTTGCAAACTGGACACCAACTGGCCGATACATCGATGAATACGGGAAGGTTTTTGCTTTTTGCGAGGCTTAATGCATCCTCATAATTACCGCTGAAAAATTCGATTTGGGTAGTTGTTAGGGGAGATTTTTCACCCGGGTTTGGATGATTTCCAAAAGCTAACTGAATCATCAGCATAGCCATGGCAAGTATTAAATTCTTTATCATGATGGATTATTTATTTATTGGGGTTGATATTCACCTGTGAAATTGATCTCAATGGTTTTGGCAATATTGGATGCCGGTTTGCCATTAACAAAATTGATTCCGTAATCGGCCAGGGTGAGATTAAAAGTGGTTTCAAGTTCAATAGTATTGCCTTTTACTACAATGGTTCCCGATTCTTTAATGGGTTTAGTCTGCCCTTTTAGGGTCATTTCTCCTTCTACAGTAGCCTGATATTTTCCGTCTTTAGAAAAATCTATATCGCTCAAATTCAATATTATGCCTGTGAATTTTGCTTTTGGAAATTGCTTGGTGTCCAGAAATTTGTCGCTGTTATAGTGTTTTTGCATCAGAGCCTTTTCAAATTCGAAGCTTTGCATTGGAACTGAAAATACAACTGCACCAGTCAAGGGTTCCAGCGTGCCAATGGATGCTGTATTGTTGGCCTGAATATCTTCAACAGCCGTATGGGATAAAAAGCTAATATGTGTTTTGCTGCTCACATATTTTTCTGCTACTGGTTGTTGGGCGAAACTAATTGCCACCCAAAAAATGTTTAATAATAATATGAATGCTTTCATTTGTTATTGTTTTTAGTTATTGAATTAATAAATCACTTTTTTCTATAATTACATTTTCGTACATGTCAAGGCCTTCGTTATACGATGCCCCTGCTCTGATAACTCCTTTGATTGTAACCAAATCGCCAATTTGAAGATTCTCTGCATGGTTATTGTTTTCGGTTGTAAATGTGCAACTTACGCCTGCCTTGTCGTTTGTTTCCTTGAGAATGAGTACTTTTTGGCCATCGTAGTTTTCCTTAATTTGAGTAATGTGACCGGTAATTTCGAGTATCTTTGAGTCTCCATCGTCCATAAGGTATCGTGCATTGGCTTGCGTTTCGTTCTCTAAATACTCCTTCACCAACTCCGATGACGACATTTTATAATCGGACTTTGTGTTTTGAACATTGCGATGAGGCATGTTGAAGAGATATAAAACTATGGAGACTGCTATCACGATTACGGCGGAGACTACAATAGCTCCCACTTTTAAGATTCTTTTTCTTTTTGGGTTCATGGCCTGGTATTTTATAATGTGATTACCTGAAATCCTTCTACAAACAGATTTCTTAAACTTGGGTGGCTCTCATATTCGCTAATAAGTGCTATGCCTGCGCTTTCTACCTGCGATTTTACCCCAAATGCTTTGGCACAATAGTCGCAAACTCCTGTAATATGAGGTTTTACTTCTGCATACAATTTATGAAGCATATGCTCAGGTTTTTCAAGCTCTCCAATCCATTTGGTACCAGCTCCTTCAAAAATAATTTTGAGTTCATCGCCGTGTTCAATGGCTTCTTTGGCAATCATAAATCCGTTTGATAATTTTCCCATGGCTTCCATGGTGTTGGTGTCTGAAAAGACTACTAATGCAATTTTTGTCATGATATTTGTTTTTTAAAATGTTGTTGATTTCTTTTTTATGAAACTGTCGGATTGTTTAAGTATTCCTGACATATTTTTCTAAATATTTTTTTATAATTTTTAAGTGATAGATAATCAATTGGTTAACGTGTTTATAAACAACTCATCCAACTCCTTTCTGCTCATGGCTCCATATTTTTCGAATATTTTTTCCCCCCGATTGAAGGCCAGCAGATATGGAACACTAACTATTTTCAGATCCTTAACAAGCTTTTTACTTGCGTCGACATTTATTTTGACCAATGTAATCTTACCGTTGTACTGCGTTTTCAAGCTATCGATTGCTGGCATCATTTGTTTGCAGGGGGCGCACCAAGGAGCATAAAAATCAATAAAAACCACCTGATTTGATTTTGTAAGTGCCAAATACTCGTCGGGTTCCATGTTGTTTTCCTTGTCGGGTTTGGCATCGGGTTCTATTTGAACAGGATAATTTTTAAGTTCCCATTCCAATATACCATGCTCCAGATTGTAAACTTTGGTGTAACCATTTTCGGTGAGAATTTCAGCCGCTTTTCGGCTTCTATATCCTGTATTGCAATAGAGAAATACGGGCTGGCCGGGCGGTAAAAGCAGTAGTTTTTTTCTAAAATCGAGGGCATAATAGTTCAGTTGCCCGGAGTTTTTTAGGTGCCCGTTTTTAAATTCATCCATCGTTCTTACATCGAGCAATATGGCTTTCGCTTGCTTAATTCCCTGCGAAAATTCTTTGGAATCAACATTTTTGTATATCACATTCTTCTGACTACATGCTTGATATATTGGAAGGATAAACAGCAGCGTGAAAAATGCCACTTTGAAAATCTTTTTTGTCATGAGTTTATGAAAGAGTCGCACTCAATCATTGTTCCTGACAAGAAAATGAAAGATTTTTTATTGAAAAATGAAGAATTCTATGGATTTATGAATCTTAAAATTGAATGAGTAGAACTGCGGAGGCTTTATAATACATAATCCTAAGCTTACCGACTGCAGTATTAATAGAAGCATGTTGGAAGCAATTCACTGGAAATCAATTCTTTTTATCTATTTTTTTTGCAATTTGTGCATTAATCCGGCGTTGAAGCTTTTCTAAATTCAAGGGTTCGGACTTTATATCGCTCAATTTGGCAATACTTTTTTCGAGCAAAATACTCTGTTTCTCGTATTTGGTGCAGGCTGCACACATCATCTTATGTGTTTTTAGTTGAATTTTTTCCTTAACAGAAAGCTTCAAATGAATCTTTTTTTCGATTAATTCAGTGGCCTTATAACACGAAAGGAAAAAGAAATGCATTATTTTTTTCATGAAGATTTCAGTTTTGTAATTATCTAAGATTCGTTTCTATTTTTTAAACCATTCGTTTTCAACACAGTTTCTAAGCTGTAGTTTGGCTCTGTGAACAATTTGCCAGTAATTAGTCGTATTGATTCCTATTTCCTGACAGATTTCTTCTCCACTTTTATCGCTGAGGTATTTTAATTTAACACACGTGCTCCATTTATCGGGAAGTGCCTCTAAGCATCTCGCTAATATTGCCTGAAACTGATGGTCGTCCAAAAGGTTAGCGTCGTCGTTTTGCCAGTCGTGGGGTCGAGCCATTGCATTCCACTCTCCCATCTCATTAAAAAACATGGTTATGGTTGATGTTTCATTTGTCTTGCCGGTTTGTGTTACCTTTTTTCGATAATAATCCATTATTTTGTGGTTCAAAATGGAAAAAAGCCATGTTTTTGGTGTGCTTTCTCCTCGAAAGCTTTCCATTTCTTCCAGCGCAGCAAGAAAAGTATCCTGAACCAAATCTTCTGCCTCAGCAGTGGTGGATGTTTTATAATGAGCCCACTGATAAAGGTCGCCGGCAAATTCTTTGACCCATATGCCCAATGTTTTTTCTTTATCAATCATGGCGTAAATTTAGTCTAAAGGGTTCAAAGTTCACCAATTCATTTTTCGATATTTACATACATCAACAACTCGATGGTATCAGCTTCTATGGGTATGTCGGCCATCAAATTTACCGGGCCTTCATTCGTAATCAGAATGTCATTTTCCAGCCGAATGCCTATTCTTTCTTCGCTGATATAAATGCCTGGCTCGCAGGTGAGAACCATGCCTTCTTTAAATGGTTGCAACCTGTCGCCCACATCGTGCACATCCAAACCCAAATGATGGTTTACGCCGTGCATAAAGTATTTCTGGTACAATGGTTTTTCGGAATCCTGATTTTTTACTTCTTCTTCCGAAAACAAGCCCAGGCCTATCAACTCTTTCTCTATCAGTTTCTTCGATGTCTTGTCCAGCTCGGCAATGGTAGTTCCAACGGTCATTTGGCGGGTGAGTTCGTTGAGGGTTCGGAGCACAGCCTCATAAACTGCTTTTTGGCGGTAGGTGAATTTCCCGTTAACCGGAATGGTGCGCGACATATCCGCGGCATATTCGGCATATTCAGCTCCAAAATCGAAAAGGATGAGGTCGCCATCGACGCATTCCTTATCGTTTTCCACATAATGCAGCACGCAGGAATTTTCGCCCGAAGCAATAATGGGCTCGTAGGCATGGCCATTGGCGCGGTTTATAGTGAATTCGTGGTCGGTTTCGGCCTGAATTTCATACTCCTTTACACCGGGTTTTACAAACCGCAAAGTCCGCCGGAACGCCTTATTGGTGATTTCGCAAGCCTGCCTGATGAGCTCAATTTCAATGGGGCTTTTGATGAGTCTTTGCTCGTAAACAAGTGGCGCCGACCGCAAATAGCTGTGATTGGGGAATTTCTGCTTCAGCTCGCGGTTTAACCGTTTTTCGCGGCTTTCCACATCCGACGAATATTTCGGATACTCATACCGGTTTTGATAAACGCTATCGGCATAACTCATCAACTGGTTCATAATCATGTCCATCTCGTCCAACCATTTCACTGTTTTTATCCCGCTGATTTCGGTGGCTTCATCCTTCGAAAATTTATGACCTTCCCAAATGGCAATGAGCTCGTTGGTTTTTAGCAGAAAGAGAACTTCTTTGTATTCGGGAAGGGGAGAGTCCGGAAATAAAACCAGCACCGACTTTTCCTGAGCTATTCCGCTCATATAGAAAAAGTTGGGATTCTGTCTGAACTTGAAAAACTGGTCGCCTTTTTTAGGCATTTCGTCGTTGCTGTGAAATATGGCTAAGCTGTTGGGCTTGAGTTTTTTACAAAAGGTTTTTCTGTTTTCGATGAAAAGCTGTGGGTTTATTTTTGAGTATCTCATGGTGCTCCTTTTTTGCAAAAATATAAAATCCAGTCTTTCTTCCTTGCAGAATATTTGGGGGGAAAGCTTTAACGGATTTTTTGGTTTATTTCGTTAACTGGTGATAATATGCTCAATGTATTCACGGAAAAGACGATAAAAAACGTGAAGAAGCACAATAAATTAGCCATATTCACGAAAAAGAAGTTGAATACCGTGAAAATAATTTTAAATATGCATTAATTCACGATAAATACTTGAAATACCGTGAAAATATGTGTATCTTTGCGGTAATTCACGAAAATGTCTATTAAAATCGTTAAAATTCCATCATGGCCATCGTAAAAAACATCGAATACATCTACGAGCTTCGGAAGCGATATACTCAATTGGCTTTCAATAAAGAATCGTTGTTGAAACTTATTAGCGATTCGGAAGTGGCGGAGCAGGTTTACAATTCCAATGCCATCGAAAACAGTACGCTCACCTTAGAAGAGACCGATAAAATATTGACACAGATAGAGTTGGACAGGTATATCAGCGAGCGGGAGCTTTTCGAAGCCCGAAATCTGGCCCGGGTCATCGATTTTATTCATCTGAGAGCGAAGGAAAAGGAAGTGGGCATAGAAACCATTCTGCTTTTGCACAAAATGCTCCTTTCCAATATCAAAGATGAGGTAGCGGGCAGATTCAGAAAAGACAACGAGTGGGTGCGTGTAGGAAGT
>DYSN01000362.1 GCA_020718205.1 Draconibacterium orientale | reverse complement strand
ATGGGAGCACCAATCTAATTGCGGGTTATTTCAGAACAACCAACTCAACTGCTGGAGCATGTGCGGTTCAAGGATTTTCCGATGTTTCGGGTAACCAGACCTATGGATTCTTGGGTTACAACGGAAGTATTACAGTCGGGGCATCCACAATAGGCGGTGCTGCTGTGTTTGGCGATGTGCCCGATGCCGATAGAACCGCCGTATATGGAAAAACTTCAGGTGCGGCATCTGTTGCTGCCGTTCTTGGTTACAGTAATGTTTGGATTGCCTCATACAATTGGACAGAAAATGCATCCGGATCATCAAATCCGAATGCAAATTACTCACAACTTAATTTTAGTAGTACCACTCTAAGTGGAGATCATGTGGCAATAGTCGGGTATAGTAATAGAACAGCGGCGAGCGGAAATCCTGGATATACAATTGGAGTAAAAGCGATTGCAATAGGCCGCACAGAGGATGGGAATGGCTTAGATGCGCTATATTCAGGAACTGGAGGTTATAGAAGAGGGGGGGATTTTTATGCAGATAATACCTCTACGGCTATTTCAGTTTCAGTTGCAGCACACGATGTAAACAGAAAAATAGTCGGTGGAGGTTCGGTTTCTGAGGTAATCCCAACAGAACAACATGGGCGTATAACTTTAACATGCCCCGAGTCGCCTGAGTATTGGTATCAAGATTATGGTTCGGTAAAACTGGTCAATGGTAAAGCCCATGTGAATTTAGATCCTATTTTAATTGATATTATTATGGTAGACGAACAGAACCCACTTAAAGTTTTTTTACAAGTCAATGTACTAAATTGTCAGCCAGTAGTGGTAGTTAATAAAACGGCCACTGGTTTCGATTTGGTTGAAAGTAACGGCGGTAACCACAGCGGTGAAATAGATTATCAGCTTATTGCAAAACCAAAAACCAATTATGGCGAAGGTCGTTTCCCACAAGCTAAAAGCAGATTGATTAAGTCGGATATTGAACCTGAAAAAGCTAAAGCAAAGAATCAGCCAGACTATGATAAAATATTTCGATGGCCAAACGATTGGGATGTCTATGAGTATGATGTTGAAGAAAGCACTCCAATCGGTGGTATAATAAACGCAGGCCCAAATGTCGGTAAAATTAAACTGGGTAACGGGAAATATGGCGATGCTGTGCCTG
>DYSN01000361.1 GCA_020718205.1 Draconibacterium orientale | reverse complement strand
ACAAGCTGTGAAAGAGAATTTTGTCGTCCTTTTTTGTCTGGAGATCAAACTCTTTTAAAATCACATAATCATGGGTGGTGAGAAAAATCTGCACACCCTGGCGCTGGAGTTCCAGCAAAATACCAACGACGGTTTTCATCAGACGCGGATTGAGGTTGGTTTCTGGTTCATCCCAGAAAAGTACCGATCCATTCAACAATGTTCCGTTCTGGATCAAAATCCAGAGCAAACCCATCTTGCGGAAACCTTCGGCAAGGAGAGTAAATTCGAGTTCACCATGTTTGCTGCGCAAAAAAAACTCTTCATTTTTCGCAACAACCTTGCCAGCCATGGCCTCCTGTAAACTCTCCAGCAGCTGCTTTCTAGGCTTATCCGTAGGACCTTTGAGCAGCGGGAGAAAGACTTTGCGGATAATGTCGACATAAATTTCTTCGAAATGGATTTCGCGCTCCTCATAAAGAGAACGAAATCCTGGAGCATTGGCCATCATATCCTTGACAGGGATATAGGCGGCTTCCATCGGGTTTTCTGTCCAAGCTTTTGGAGAACCTGATATTTTTGCCTTGTCGGGTTTGGTGGTGTGGTTGGAAAGAGAGAGGCGCAATATAATCTTCTTGTCGGCTTCAATCTTTCGTGTGACCTCCAGTGATCCATTGCTACTTACTGATGATCGCTTGACCAGACGGCCTATCTGCTTGCCGGAGGGGTAGAAAACGTTATTGATTTTCTCGGCAAATCCTCCTTTGCTTTTGGCAATATCACAGGCGGCATAAGCGGCTTTTAAAATATGTGTTTTGCCAGTTCCGTTTTCGCCGACAAAGATATTGATTCCTGGAGAAAACTTGACTTCCAGTTTTTCGAAGGCGGTAAATTTTTCGAATTTTATTTTATCAAGCATGTCGAATCTCCTTGAACATACATTTGAGCCGCTTTTTTAATGTTTTATCCCGTGGCCTTATCAATGATTTTATTTCGTCATGCTATTGGCCAAAACCTAATATTGGGCGAATTTGCGGGCTATTTCTGATGGTAGCCAATATGGCTTGCTCCGATGCGAAACGATATCGCTACTCGCATAGATTCACGCATAGAACATTTTTTATGCGTGAATCATTGTTCTTGCGCATTGTGATACTCATAGCGAGCCCAGCGCCGTTCACCCG
>DYSN01000141.1 GCA_020718205.1 Draconibacterium orientale | reverse complement strand
TTTAAGGAAACCGCCGTACACGTAATTACATACGGTGGAGTGAGCGGACGGCAAAGTTAAATCATTTATTTATTTAACTTTGTCTCCTACTTTACTGATGTGGCAAGGGGTAAAGGTGTCTGCACCATACTTTTCCACTCGCTTAACATTGGGTTTCGGTGGTGTTCATCGCCAGCAGCAAATCGGATTTTTTTGTAGGGCAGGATCCATAAAAGTTTTTTACTGCCATATTTTTGGCTGATAGCTTTCAGGAGACTTGCAGATTTTGTGTTAAGAGTTTGCCCGCCTTACCAATATTTTAATACTTTTACCAAACAAACTATAGCAATGATTCTTCGTTTCTTTCAGTTATACTCCATTTTTATTATTGGGCTTTTGGCGGGTTTTGGTAGTTACTCTGCTGTTGCTCAAAACATTGAAGCCAATCATGAGCGCGATTTTGGGCTGAATCCGAAGCTTTATAACGGAGTTTTGTATGCCGATTTCTATGGCCATCAGGCCGATGGACATCCTTTTATCGACCAAAAAGAGTTTCATTTGGGAACGCTCACCCTCTACAATGAGCATTACGAAGAAGTATTACTCAACTACGATATTTACTCCCAAAAAATTATTTTGGCTTTTAACGATATTCATGAGGCCAGCCGCCAGATTGAAGTTCCCTTGGAAAACTTAGTCTCGTTTCAATGGGACGATAAGCGATTCATGAGAGCTGATTTACCCGTTCACCCGGCAGCCATTGTTCAGGCTCTGGGTTTTGACAAACATCAATTCTATTTTTACTGGATCAAAACTCTTGTGGCAAATACCCATCAAAACTCAAAGGATTATAGCTTTTCATCCCCCAAAAAAGTGATTTACTTTAAGCAAGGCGACCGTTTGGTGGAAATAAAAAAGAATAAAGACCTGATAAGATGCATGGAATTATCCAAGCAGGATGCAGTGAAAAAATGGCTTCGTTCAAACGGTGTTAAAGTACAGAAATCCAACGAACTAAGTTTGATTCTACTCACCCAATTTCTCAACGAATTATGAAAAGACCGGTTCTGATATGCGGGGGTTTATTGCTCATTCTTGCTTCGTATGCTCAAAGCATGGACAGTTTGGGAGTGAACCTTCAGTTAAAAGATGCCAGTTTTGAGCAGCTGACTGAGCAAATAGAAACCCAGGTTCCGGTGACGATTGTCTATAAACCCCAATGGTTTTCATCGCTCAGACTGAATGTTTCGGGCAATCATTTACCCCTGATAAAAACTCTGGAGCAGGTTCTCGACAGCGGATTTTGGGTTTCGAACTACAAAAACCATCTGATTATTTTACCCGGAGAACCCCTCATTGTCCAATTGCCCGATTATGAAATCAAGCAGCAGAATGCCCCCAATAAGGTAGAAGAACCAATCACGAGCAATGCTTCTCCCTTTATGAAAGGCAGGAAAGCCGACCTTATAAAATTTACCATTGGCGATTCGCGATATCCGGTTACGGGAAGAAAAATCAATGTGAATGCCACCCTCAAAGATGCCCGCAGCGGCAACCCTGTGGAAGGAGCCACTTTGTATGTGGAAGAAACCAGGCAGGGTGAAGCATCCAATAATCTGGGGCAACTGAGCCTGAAAATGCCTGCAGGGAAATATACCGCCCGCATAGAATGTTTGGGGATGGAAAAAATTAATGCCCAGTTGGTGGTGATGAGCGATGGAGAATTTACAGTGAACATGCAGAAAGCCAATTACGAAATTGGGGAGGTGGTGATTTATGGCGACCGGCAAATGAGTGTTCGCGACAAGGATCCAGGGCTCGAAAAAGTGAATGTAAAAGCCGTGAAAGAGCTCCCCATGATGATGGGCGAAAGCGATATTATCAAGGTTTCGGAAATGCTTCCAGGCATTGTGAGTGTGGGCGAAGGGGCTGCCGGACTCAATGTGCGCGGTGGAAGTTTCGATCAGAATGCCTTCTATTTCAATCAGATCCCGGTTTACAATACCTCGCATATGTTTGGGTTTTTCCCCGCTTTCAATGCCGATGTTATCAGCGATTTCAGCATCTATAAGGGCTATATTCCGGCGCAATATGGCGGAAAAATCTCATCCATCTTCGATATTAATGCCCGCACCGGAAATAAAAAACGTTTCACAGCCCACGGCGGCATCAGCCCCATTGCAGGAAACCTGACCATCGAAGGTCCAATAAAACGCGATACCGCTTCGTTTTTGGTGAGTGGCCGTACCTCCTACTCCGATTGGATTTTGAAACAAATCGACAACTATACCCTGCAAAACAGCAAAGCGTCGTTTCAGGATATCAATGTGGCACTCAACTACGACCTGCCCAAAACCCAAATCAGCTTGTTTGCCTATCGCAGTCAGGACTATTTTAAACTCCACATCATCAATACCTACCGGTATAGCAATACGGGCTTGTCGGCACAGGCCGGACATAATTTCAGCAACAGTTTCAGGGGCGATATTTCGCTTAGCGGTGTCCGTTACGAATTCAATACCCAGGACAATCAAATAGAACTTTCGGCCTACGAGCAGCATTTCGACCTGGATCAATACGATTTAAAAGCGGGATTTCAGAAAACCTTTTCCGACAATAAGCAATTGGATTTTGGTGCCGATGCGGTTTTCTATGGTCTCAACCGCGGAACGGTGGCGCCTTTATCAGCCACATCGCTTCAAAATAATATAGACCTGGGCAATGAGCAGGGTTTGGAAGCAGCCCTTTATATTTCGGCAAAAATGCCCATCATTCCGCTGCTTACCATCGATGCAGGTTTCCGGTTTTCGGCTTTTAGCAGTTTTGGCCCCAATAAGGTTTATACCTATTTCGATAATGCCCCCAGGGAATTTAGAAACATTGCTGACAGCATAGAGTTTAGAAACTTCGAACCCATCAAATGGTATTATTTTCCCGAATTCAGAGCGGCCTTAAACTATCAAACCGATGAGTTTGGAAGCCTGAAGCTCTCGTTTACTCAGATGCATCAGAATATTTTTATGCTCAACAATGCCATTACCATCGCGCCCAATTCGCCCTGGAAATTGGCTGATTATCACCTGAAACCAGCCCGCTCCATTCAACTGAGCCTGGGCGCTTTCCGCACCTTTCCGCGGGGAGGTTGGGATGCCGGCGTGGAGGTTTTCTTTAAAAATACCACCGATTTTACCGAATTTAAGGACGGAGCCGATTTTCTGAACAACAGTTTGGTAGAAACCGCTGTGTTGCAGGGGATGCAAAAAAGCTACGGAATTGAGTTTCTGTTGAAAAGAACCGGCAAACGAGTCGATGGCTGGCTGGCCTATACCTGGTCGCGCTCCCTCATTCAGGTGAATGGCGGCGAAGTGTGGAACAGCATCAATCATGGAAAAGTATACCCCAGCAACTACGATATTCCCCATGTGGTGAATGCCATTTTGAACTATCACGTGAGTAAACGCGTAACGCTGAGTACCACAGTAACCTATCAAACCGGCAAACCAAGCACTTTCCCCACCGGATATTATTTTATTGAAGGACAGCCATTTCTAGACTATTCAAACCGCAACGAATACCGAATTCCCGATTATTTCCGAACTGATTTATCGCTGGTGATAGAAGGCAATTTGCGAAAGAAAAAATGGCTTCACAGCTCTTTTATGTTTAGTGTTTACAATGTTACCTCCCGCAAAAATGCCTATTCGGTTTATTTTACCAAAGAAAATGGCTCCATCTACAGTTATAAATACTCAGTGATTGGAGTGCCTGTGTTTAGTGCCAGCTGGATTTTTAAACTTGGAAACTATGAAGCCGACTAATATTATCACAATCCTTATCATGGTTTTATTGACTTCGGGCTGTATAAAACCCTTTTCACCTGAACTCAACGACGATTCCATTGGAAAATATGTGGTGGAAGGTACAGTGAGCTCGGAAAGCGAATGGCACGAAATCACCATTTCAAAAACATCATCGGTAAATCGCGAGAGCTTTATTCCGGTCGACGACTGTAAGGTAATCATCATGACATCGAACGGAAATGCCTTTGGCGGGGAGAGTGCCGGGAATGGGCTTTACAGGGTTTATATAAATTCCTCCTTTCTGCAGGAAGGTGTTGGAATTAAAGTGCTGGTAACCACCCCCGAAGGAAAAAAGATAGAGTCGGATTTCGATGTGATGCCAAAAACCATCCCATTGGGCAATATAGAATACACAGTGGAGAATCACACCAATCTGGTTACAGGCGAAGTGGTGAAAGGGGTTCAGTTTTATACCACCCTGAACGTAGAACAGGATGACAGTCCATACCTTCGCTGGCAAATGATTGAAACCTGGGAATATCATTCAGACTATCCCATTGAGTTTTATTATGATGGAGCCGTTCAGCATGTGTATCCACCCGATTATAGCCAGTTTTACTGTTGGACTACCGATTATTTAGACCAGATATTTACCATCAATACCAGCCATTTGAGTGCAAATCAAATAGAAAATATCCACTTGCACTTTATCGACAATAAAACAGCCCGATTGAGTGTGCTTTACAGCGTGCTCATTAACCAGATGACACTGAGCTACGATGCTTATAACTACTGGGAACAGCTCAAGGTAAACTCCACCGTTCAAGGCAATCTTTATCCTTCGCAGCCCTTAGCCATCAGGGGAAATTTGCATTATGTGGGTGATGAAGATATGGAAGTGCTTGGCTTCTTTCAGGCAGCAGGAATAAGCTCGCAGCGTTTGTTCGTGAGCCCACCACCCGATTTTGAACTGAATTTCAACGACCGCTGCGATCCAACTTACCTCAGAAAGGGTTTTAGGGAGATTAATCCGCTGTATTATCCCGCCTATTTACTCGAACAAAATGGTGGGTATACGATGAACTGGATGAACGACGAATGTGTATTGTGCTCACTTCGGGGTGGTAAAACTCAAAAACCCGATTTTTGGCCATCTAATAACCCCATGCCATGAAAAATCTGACCCTTATTTACCTGTTGGTGTTGAGTGGATTCTTTGGAATGGCTGGCACGAATTCTGCCGAAAAAACAATATTGTTTACGCCCCGAACCGTTTTTATAAGTGGCGAAACCATAGAATTTTCGGGCGAGGTGAATTCCGTTTCCAATAATGGCGCCCTGAGCCGCGTGGTTTATGTGGAGCTTATTTCGGCCACCGGACAGAAAATCAACCAAACGAAAATTACCCCCGAAAACAATATTTTCAGCGGAAGCATAGCCATTCCCGAAGACTTAATGAGCGGATACTTTTATTTGCGGGCCTATACCAAATGGATGCGCAACGGAAACACGGAAAACTATGCCCGTGTGCTGGTAAAAATATTCAACCCCGGAATGCCCGATTTGTACCCATATCCCGATTCGGTTATCTCCGCGCAGGCTGAAACACCAAAAACCCCCGATCCGGTAAGTATTGCAACACTTTCAAAAACCATTTTTACCCCGGGCGAAGATCTTTATATCGTTATAAATGAGCAGTTTAGCCGCACCGTGAAATGGACCACACTGTCATTGATTCCTAAGGGTACTTATTATTTTTCAGCTTTATCCAATTCAGTGATAAAGCAGAGTTATAAAAACGATTTCTATCGTGCCGAGACTATTGGTCCAGTGTTAAGTGGTTCTGTTTTAGTGAATTTTTATCCTTCGGAATACCATAAACTCAATGTAAATATTTTGGGGGAGAAAGATTTTATTTCGGTTTTAACCGACGATTATGGCCATTTCGATGCCGGCCTTCCGTTTTTTCAGGGCGAGAAAGAGCTGTTTGTTATGGCAGCTGCACGAGATAAAAAAGTAGAAATACAAGTGGATCAGGATTTTTGCCCCAAGCCTATGAAATTGATGGTTCCATTGTTTACCGTTTCTGAGGAAGAAAAAAAAGTGGTTTTGCAACTGGCACAACAGGCTCAGATTGCAGCCGCCTGGGGCCTGGACACCCTGCAACCCATCAAAACCATTGCTTCGCGCCCATTTTACGGAACCCCTCAAAAAACCATCGATTTCGATTTTTATATTCAGCTCGATAGCTTAGAGCAATACTTTACCGACATTCCCAGCTGGGTGCAGGTGAAAAGCAAAAAAGGAAAACGATATTTTGAGATATTTAACGAGACCACCGATCTATCCATCAACAAACCACTTGTTTTAGTCGATTGGATTCCTGTGGATGAAGCCGACCGTGTGCTGGCTCTATCGCCCCAATTGGTGAAACAAATAGAAATCGTGAACAAGCCTTACTGGCATGGTTCGGAGCTTTATGCAGGCGTGCTGAACGTTCTGACACGAAAAGGCGATTTTGGTAATATTCGTTTTGCCGAAACGGGCATGTTTGTCAACTACCAGTTTCTGGCCTCGCCAAAAGCCCCCGCCGGGCATCATCCCTTGCCTTTGACATACTGGAATAGCCAATTGAATTCGGATGAAGCGGGTGCGATTTCATTAAAATCGCCGGCTCTGGCAGGCATCTATTGGCTTTTGCTTCAATATGTCGATCATCATGGGATGGTTCATAGGGAAATGCTGGAATTTGAAGTGAAGGATTAGATTTTCTATCCAAAGACTTTTTTCATTATCACATCATAAAAAAGAAAGCAGCACATGAAGCTGGCAAAGGGCTTTTCTTAATGCACTGCTTTCGAAGATATTAAACACTATCATTGGGTTTATTCCATGCTCTCTGACAAACTAAAACCTGTAATTTACCCCAAGTAAAGCATAGTAATTTGGTACGAAAAGATAATTTTTGAATTGTCCGGTTTTCGATATCCCGCCATGGAGATAAACGTCGAATTTATTAAATCGGGTGCCCAGGGCAACTCCCAATTTTAAATTCGAAGCAGTGCTTTTATACCAGCCATCA